>JBAZOF010000039.1:0-15752 GCA_041648855.1 Sulfuritalea sp.
CGAAATCGAGAGGCGCTTCGCCCACACGGGCGGCTGAACCGCAACTCAGACCGTCGCCGCCTCGTTCGGCAGCCACACCGTAAATACCGAACCGCCGCCGGGCGGGCAAGCTACCGCGATACGGCCGCCGTAGCGCTGCACGAGGCCGAGACTGACCCACAGACCCAGGCCGGTGCCGTCGCTGGTCTTGGTAGTGAAGAAGGGGTCGAAGAGTCGTTCACGGTCTTCCGGCGCAATGCCGGGACCGCTGTCACCGACGGCGACGAAGCCGCCCTTGACGCCGCCTTCCTCGCGATCACCGCTGGCAAGGCGCAGTGTGCCGCCTTCAGGCATGGCCTGCAGCGCATTCACGATCAGATTGATCAGCACCTGCTGCAACTCGTTGCGATTCACCGTCACCGGCCGGGTGGCGTGCATTTCCTGCATCACGGCGACGTTGGTCTTCTTCATCTGGTGTGCCACCAGAACGAGGCTGTCCTGCACCACCTGGTCGAGGCGTACCGGCTCCAGATAGCCGACGTATTCCGCGGGGCGCGCGAACTGCAGCAGCTTGGTCACGATCAGGCGGATGCGGAACACCTGGTCCTGGATCAGCCGAATCTCGGGCAGCGCCGGCTCGGCGGCATCCCCCAGGGTTTCCCGCAGCACATCCAGATTGCCCTGGATCACCGCCACCGGATTGTTGATTTCATGCGCCACGCCGGCAGCGAGCTGCCCGATCGCGGCGAGCTTTTCCGACATGACCAGGCGTTGCTGTGCCGAACGCAATGTCTGGTTGGCGGCCGCGAGTTCCTGCGTGCGTTCGGCCACCTTGCTGTCGAGTTCGCTGGCCCAGCGTTGCAGCGCATCGGTCTGCAGCTCAAGGCGATCGAGCAGGCGATCGAAGTGGGCGGCGAGTTCGGCGAGTTCATCTTCGCCGACCAGATCCGGCAGGTGGGCGCCGACGCGCGCCTCGGTCTGCCCGGACTCGATCGCGCTCATGGTGCCGTGCATCCGCTCCACGGGCCGCGAGACATGTCGCGCCAGACGCAGGGAAACGAATGCGGCAACTGCCACCGTGAGCACGAACAGCAGGGCTACCGCGCCCAGCGCCAGCCACCGCGCCTGCTGAAACGGCTGCTCAAGAAATCCGACGTAGAGCATGCCGACGCGTTTGCCGCGGCTGTCGGCGATCGGCTCATAGGCGGACACATACCAGTCATTGACCACGAAGGCGCGGTCGAGCCAGGTGCGCCCCTGCTCGAGCACCGTATATCGCACGGCAGCCGAAACGCGAGTGCCGATGGCGCGGACGTTCTCGAACAGACGCACGTTGGTGGCAATGCGCACGTCATCGAGAAACAAGGTGGCGGTGCCGAGACTGCCGAGCGGCAGCGCCCCGTCCGGATACACGATCTCGTTGATGCGATCGACGAACTCGAGATTCTTGTTGAGCAGCAGGCCGCCGACGAGCACGTGCGAGCCCCCGCCCCCCTCGCGTGCGGAAAAGCCGACCGGAGCGGCAGCGTGAATCACCATGCCGCGCGTTTCCTCGTCGCGCCGCGTGAACTGCGCATTGCGCGTGGCGATCAGCGGCGTGCGCGCCTTCGCCGTGAGCGCGAGATCGATGGCGTCGAGCTGGGCCGGATCGAGAATGTCCACTTCGGCTTCGGCGTGGCCGGCGAGCGCACGGCGCACGACTTCCCATTCGATGTAGGCGCTGCCCGGCGCCGGGCCGCCGCTCGCGGCCTGCACGCGCCCGCTGCTGTCGAGCAGAATCAGGAAATCGACCTTGCGTCGTTGCTGCATCTCGCGCAGCAGTTCACCCAGTGCCGCCGCCCCCCACCGCTCGCGCAGTGCGCGGGCAAGCCGCTCGGAAACGGCCAGGGTCTCGACGCGGCGGCCGACGCCCTCCTTGACCTGCTCCATGTAGCCGTGCGCGACTGCGAGGTCGCTTTGCACCTTGGTGATCAGCAGGCGGTCGTAATACACCGCGGCCCAACCGGCGAGTATGCCGATCAGGATCGGCACGGCCACCAGCAAGGGGCCGAGCGCCAGCGCCAGCAGCTTGAAGCGCAGGGAACCGCGGAAGCGTGCGGCAATGCCGGATAAAATGCCTAGACCCCCCACGCGGCGCACTTGCGCTCCAGCGTCTTGCGCGAGACGCCAAGCCGTCGGGCTGCCTCCGACTTGTTGCCCTTGCAGGTTTCGAGCACGCCAAGAATGTGACGGCGCTCGATGGCGGCGAGCGACTCTTCGCCACCTTGCTCAAGAGTCGGCGCTGACGACACGGCGACAGCGGACTCCTCGGTGGCAAAATCGTCGGCGAAGTAGCCGAGAATCAGCGAACGCTCGATCAGGTTCTTCAGTTCGCGCACGTTGCCCGGCCAGCTGTAGCGCGCCAGGCGCGCCAGCGCGGCTGCGTCGTGCGCGAGTTCAGCCACACCCAGGCGCGCCGCCAACTGGCCGATGAAGTAGTCCACCAGGTCGGGCAGGTCTTCGATCCGGTCGCGCAGCGGCGGCAGAACCACTTCGACCACCTGCAGCCGGTAATAGAGGTCGCGGCGGAAACGGCCGGCGGCGACTTCTTCCACCAGATTGCGATTGGTGGCGGCGACCACGCGCACATCCACCGGCACCTCCTGCTCCGATCCGACCGGGCGGATCTTCCGCTCTTCCAGAACGCGCAGCAGTTTGGCCTGGAGCGGCAGCGGCAGCTCGGAGATTTCGTCGAGAAACAGCGTGCCGCCGCGCGCGTAATAGAACAGGCCCTCGCGGCCGGCAGCAGCACCGGTAAAGGCGCCTTTGACATGGCCGAACAATTCGGACTCGATCAGGTCTTCGGCGATCGCGGCGCAGTTGATCGGCACAAAGGGACCGTCGGCGCGCAGGCTCATGCGATGCAGGGCGCGCGCGGCGAGCTCCTTGCCGGTGCCCGATTCGCCATGGATCAGCACGGTCGAGGGCGTCGGCGCAATGCGCTTGATGCGGGCGCACACGTCGCGAATCACGGCCGAATTGCCGACCATGCCTTCGACGCTGTCGTCACGCTGATCCAGCTCGCGCCGCAGCACGAAAT
Organism: Sulfuritalea sp.; assembly: GCA_041648855.1. Taxonomy (GTDB): domain Bacteria; phylum Pseudomonadota; class Gammaproteobacteria; order Burkholderiales; family Rhodocyclaceae; genus Sulfuritalea. Next base: position 3,059 of record JBAZOF010000039.1, read on the forward strand.
TTTCGCGCCGCAACGACGAGCGTTCAAAACAGCGCTTCACCGCATTCAACATCTGTGCCACCGAAAACGGCTTGAGCAGAAAGTCCGAAGCCCCGGCGCGCAGCGCATCGATCGCGGTTTCAAGATCGGCATAGGCGGTCATCAGCACCACATCGCCGGCGAAGCCCTGATCGCGCAACTGGTGCAGCCATTCGACGCCCGAGCGGCCGGGCAGCGCAATGTCGAGCACGATCAGGTCGAAGTGGCGGCGGCTGAGCAGTTCGGCCGCCTCTTCCACGCTGCCGGCGGTCGCCACCCAGCCGCAGCGCAGCGCCAACGAGCGGTGCAGAAAGCTGACCATGCCCGGTTCGTCATCCACTACCAGCACCGATTGGTGCTGCCAGGGCGACAGCTCGACGGTCGCGACCGCTGGAACGGAACTCAAACTCGTCTCCTCGTTATATTTTTGTATTTCGCCAATCATCGTCAATTCGGCGGGGCTTGGCAATGCAAGCTTTTGTGCGCGACAAATTGTCCCACTTGTCCCGAAACGGTATGGACATTTTGTCCCGTCCGGATTGCTGCGACGCGGTAAGTACTTGAGCCTTCAACAGGCATTGAATTGGCGCATAAATTGCATTGATTGTCCGCTGGTATACAAAAAAGGAGGAGGCAAAAATGCAAGTCACACGGCGGCAGTTCTTCAAGGTCTGCGGCGCCGGTCTGAGCGGGTCTTCCATCGCACTGATGGGATTCTCACCCACATCGGCCCTGGCGGAGGTGCGCAGCTACAAGCTCGCCCACGCCACGGAAACCCGCAACATGTGTCCCTACTGTTCAGTCAGTTGCGGGGTCCTGATCTACACCACAGGCGACAAGTCCAAGAACGCGAAAGCGGACATCATCCATATCGAGGGCGATCCGGACAATCCCGTGAATCGCGGCACGCTGTGCCCCAAGGGCGCCGGCCTGATGGACATGGTGAAGAGCCCCAACCGGCTCAAGTTTCCGGAAGTGCGCGAGGCAGGCAGCAACGAATGGAAGCGCATCTCCTGGGACGACGCAATCTCGCGCATCGCGACCCACGTCAAGAAGGACCGCGACGCCAACCTGATCGAAAAGAACGCCGACGGCGTCACGGTCAACCGCTGGAACACCACCGGCTTCCTCGCCTCGTCCGCGGCCGGCAACGAAGCCGGCTACCTGACGGTCAAGATTCTTCGCAACCTCGGAGTCGTCGCACTCGACACGCAAGCACGTATTTGACACGCCCCCACGGTATCCAGTCTGGGTCCGACATTTGGGCGTGGTGCAATGACCAATCATTGGGTCGATCTGAAGAATTCAGACCTGGTGATCGTCATGGGCGGCAATGCCGCCGAAGCGCATCCCTGCGGCTTTAAATGGGTGATCGAAGCGAAGAAGGACCGCAAGGCCAAGCTGATCGTGGTCGACCCGCGCTACACGCGGTCCGCCGCGGTTTCCGATTTCTACGCACCGATTCGCGCCGGTTCCGACATCGCCTTTCTCGGCGGCGTCATCAACTACCTCCTGTCGAAAGACAAGATCCATCACGAGTACGTCAAGCACTACACCAACGCCGCCTTCCTGATCGACGAAGGCTTCAAGTTCGACGATGGCTTGTTCTCCGGGTACAACGCCGAAAAGCGCAGCTACGGCAAGGACACCTGGAAGTACCAGATGGGCAAGGACGGGTTTGCGATGGTCGATCCGACCCTGCAAAGTCCGAACTGCGTGTTCCAGCTGATGAAGAAGCATTACAGCCGCTACACGCCGGAACTGGTGAGCAGGACCACCGGCACGCCGCAGGACGCCTTCCTCAAGATTTGCGAGATGATGGCCGAGACCGCAGCGCCCAACAAGACGATGACCATCTGTTATGCGCTGGGCTGGACGGAACATTCGGTCGGCTCGCAGAACATCCGGACCATGGCCTTGATCCAGCTGCTGCTCGGCAACATGGGCATGGCGGGCGGCGGCATCAATGCCTTGCGCGGCCACGCCAATGTGCAGGGCATCACCGACATGTGTCTCTACTCGGAAGTGCTGCCGGGCTATCTGTCGGCGCCGACCGACGCCGATGTCGATCGCAAGACCTATCTGGAGAAGCGTACGCCCAAGGCGCTGCGGCCGAACCAGATGAACTTCCCGCAGAACTTCCCGAAGTGGTTCACCAGTCTGCAGAAGGCTTGGTACGGGGCTGCCGCGACCGACAAGAACGACTACGGCTACGACTGGCTGCCGAAGAAGGACGGCGCCTACGACGTCATGGCGATCTTCGAGCGCATGCACCAGGGCAAGATGAACGGCTTCTTCTGCCAGGGCTTCAACCCGCTCGCCTCGGTGGCGAACAAGAAGAAGGTGGGCGACGCGCTGGCGAAGCTCAAGTTCCTGGTCGTCATGGATCCGCTGGCTACCGACACTTCGGAGTTCTGGAAGCCGCACGGCGAGTTCAATGAGGTCGATCCGACGAAGGTCCAGACCGAGGTGTTCCGCCTGCCGGCCAACCTCTTCGCCGAGGAAACCGCCAGCTTCACCAATTCCGGGCGCGTCATCCAGTGGCACTGGAAGGCAGCCGACGGTCCCGGCGAGTCGAAGAGCGACATCGAGATCATGGCGGGCCTGTTCCTCAAGCTGAAGGAGATGTATGCCAAGGACGGCGGCAAGCTGCCCGAGCCGATTCTCAACCTGACCTGGCCCTACCGCATCCCCAGCAAGCCGGCGCCGGCGGAGCTCCTCATGGAGATTTCCGGCAAGGCTCTGGGCGATGTCTTCGATCCCAAGGACAAGACCAAGGTGATCGTCAAGGCGGGCGAGCAGGTGGCCGGCTTCGCGCAGCTGCGCGACGACGGCAGCACCTCCTGCGGCAACTGGATCTACGGCGGAAGCTGGTCTCAGGCGGGCAACCTCACGGCGCGGCGCGACAACTCGGATCCTTCCGGGCTGGGGCAAACGCTGAACTGGGGCTTCGCCTGGCCGGCCAACCGGCGCATCATCTATAACCGCGCCTCGTGCGATCCGGCCGGCAAGCCGTGGGACCCGAAGCGCGCGGTGATCCGCTGGACCGGTACCGCCTGGGGCGGCAACGACGTGCCCGACATGCGTCCCGATGCCGCACCCGACGAGAACGTGATGCCCTTCATCATGAACCCCGAGGGCGTCGCGCGCCTGTTCGCGCCGGCAATGGCCGACGGGCCCTTCCCCGAGCATTACGAGCCCTTCGAGACGCCGCTGGACAACAACCCCTTCCATCCCAAGAACCCGAAGGCGCTCAGCAATCCGGCGGCGCGGGTCTACAAGGGAGACATGGAAACCTTCGGCAAGGCCAAGGACTTCCCGTATGTAGCCACCACCTACCGCCTCGTCGAGCACTTCCATTACTGGACCAAGCACTCGATGATCAACGCCATACTGCAACCCGAGCAGTTCGTCGAGATCGGCGAGCAACTGGCGAAGGAAAAGGGGATTGCGACCGGTGACAAGGTCAAGGTGCGCAGCAACCGCGGCTTCATCAAGGCGGTCGCGGTGGTCACCAAGCGCATCAAGACGCTCGACGTCGATGGCAAGAAGGTGCATACCGTGGGCATTCCGATTCACTGGGGCTTCAAGGGGGTCGCCAAACCGGGCTTCATCACCAACACGCTGACGCCGTTCGTCGGTGACGCCAATTGCCAGACGCCGGAGTTCAAGGCGTTCCTGGTCAACATCGAGAAGATCTAAGGGAGATATGACATGGCATTGCAATCGCTAGATATCGCCCGCCGCTCGGCGACGACCACCCCGGCACCCGGCGTGAGGCACACCACGGAAGTGGCCAAGCTGATCGACGTTTCCACCTGCATCGGCTGCAAAGCCTGCCAGGCCGCCTGCATGGAATGGAACGACATCCGCGACGAAGTCGGCAGTTGCTCCGGGGTCTATGACAACCCGGTGGACCTGACGGCCAAGTCGTGGACCGTGATGCGTTTCGCCGAAGTGGAGGAGAAAGGCAAGCTGGAGTGGCTGATCCGCAAGGACGGCTGCATGCACTGTGCCGACCCGGGCTGCCTCAAGGCCTGCCCGGCGCCCGGCGCCATCATCCAGTACGCCAACGGCATCGTCGATTTCCACCAGGAAAACTGCATCGGCTGCGGCTACTGCATCACCGGCTGTCCCTTCAACATTCCGCGAATCTCGCAGGAGGACAACAAGGCCTACAAGTGCTCGCTGTGTTCCGATCGTGTGGCTGTCGGTCAGGCTCCGGCCTGCGCCAAGGCCTGCCCGACCGGCGCGATCCAGTTCGGCTCGAAGGAGCAGATGAAGGATTACGCGGCGAAACGTGTCGGCGACCTCAAGTCGCGCGGCTACGACAAGGCAGGGCTCTACGATCCGGCAGGGGTGGGCGGCACGCACGTCATGTACGTGCTGCACCACGCCGACCGGCCGGAGCTCTACAAGGGCCTGCCCAATGATCCCAGCATCAGCCCGCTGGTGTCGCTGTGGAAGGGCTTCGCCAAGCCGCTGGCCAGCGTGGCCATGGCCGCCGTGGCACTCGGCAGCCTGTTCCACTACGTGATGAAGGGTCCGAACGAGGTCAGCAAGGAGCTTGAGGACGAACTGGAGAAGGAGGACGCAAAATGATCCGCAATCCGAAAGACCTCACGCGCTACGACGCGCACGAGCGGGCCAATCACTGGCTGGTGGGCATCTGCTTCATCCTGCTCGCGCTGTCCGGCCTGGCCTTCTTCCATCCGGCCTTCTATCCGCTGACGCAGTTGTTCGGCGGCGGGGTCTGGGCGCGCATCCTGCATCCCTACCTCGGCGTGATCATGGCGCTGGCCTTCCTGGTGATGTTCTTTCGCTTCCGGTCGCTCAACACCATGACGCCGGCGGACAAGGAATGGCTCTCGCGGGCAGGGGAAATGATGAATGGCGACGACCACAACATGCCGGAGCAGGGCAAGTACAACGGCGGCCAGAAAGCGATGTTCTGGGCCATGGCCCTGTGCATGCTGCTGTTGTTCTTCTCCGGCATCTTCCTGTGGCGCGCCTATTTCAGCCTGCCGGTGGATGTAGTGCGACTCGGCGCCGTGGTACATGCCGCGATCGCCGCGATCATGATTGCCATGATCTTCGTGCACGTCTATGCCGCGCTGTGGGTCAGGGGTACGGTCCGCGCCATGGTGTACGGCACGGTCACCCGCGCCTGGGCCAAGCAGCATCACCGGGCGTGGTATCGTCAGGTTACCGGCAAGTCGTAAACGCCCGGCCGATCATTCTGCCAACCCAACACCCGCGGGCTTCGGCCCGCGGGTTTTTTATGCCCCCTGCGGATTATCCCCAAATCATGAGCGCCACTGCACAAACCCCCATCATCCCGATCAAGTCGAGCAGCGAACCGCCGCACGTCATCGCGCCCGATGCCGCAACGATCTTCGCTGCGCGCGCGCAGCGCTTCGAGCAACTGGCGGAGGGTCACTCCCTGGGTGACTGGCTGCGCTTTCTCGCCGCCATCACCCGCGCCCAGCATGCAGCGCTGCAGTCCCTGCCGGCGCTGACACTGCCCGATGCAGGCCAGCTGACGCGCGCCCGCGAGCACCGCATGCCGCCGCTGCCGGCGCAATCCTGGGCGCGTGATCCAGCCTGGCGCGACAGCCTGCGGCAGATCGTCGCGGCCATCGCCGAAGCAGCGCCGGAACCCGCCAGAAAGGATCTGGCCCGGTTTGCCGGCTTTGATGCAGATCGCATCGAGGCGCTCGCCGGACGCGTGCTGCACACGGAACTGTACGGTGAAGATGCCGCCCTGCTGCCCTATGTCGCGGCCGCCTTGCAAGTGCTGTGGACCGCAGGCGCGGCGCGCCTTGGTGCTACCGGCATCGTCGCGCTCGACGTGCCCGGCGTCTGCCCCTGCTGCGGCTTTCTGCCGGTCGCCAGCGTGGTGCGCGGCGCCGGCGAAGTCGGCAACCTGCGCTACCTGCACTGCGCCCTGTGCAATACCGAATGGAATCTGGTGCGCGTCAAATGCAGCAGCTGCGATGCCAACGAAAGCATCAGCTATCGCCATCTCGAAGCCGAAGGCCTGCGGGACGCCGATGCCGTGCGCGCCGAAACCTGCGATGCCTGCAAGAGCTATCTCAAGATCGTCTATACGGAAAAGGCCGCGGTCGATCCGGTGGCCGACGACCTCGCCACGCTGGCGCTGGACATCCTGGTCGACGAGGCGGGTTACGCCCGCAGCGGGCCGAACCTGCTGCTGGTGCCGGGCGGCTGATTTTCCGCCTGGCTCTGCCGGCCGGTCGAAAGCCGGCCGCGGGCCCTGCGTACCCCGGATTCGGCTTCGCGGGCAGGTAATGGCGTTTTGCGGAACCATTTACCGCATTAAACTGTCTGCGGATATGCCCGAACAACCCCGACCCAGGAAACCCGATGAGACGCCTGCTTTTCCGTTTCGCCCTTGTCCTTGCCGCCGCCTTCAGCCTGCCGGCCGCCGCCGACCACCTCGACGGTGTGGTGCCGCTGGCAAAGGATGACATCGCCGCCGTGGCGCAGCTCAAGACGATGCCCGAGCGCCACGTCCTGCTCTACTTTGGCGATCACCTGAATTGAGGGGCCTGCCGCTACACCGTGCGTGTGCTCAAGGACCCCGAAGTCAGCGCAAAATTCATCAAGAACTACATCGGCGCCCACGCCGATTTCGGCGAGCTGGGACTGGATGACAAGGATCCGCGTCATGCGATGGTCCAGCGCCACAATCCGCGCAAGCTGCGACCGGTGCTGGTCTTCCTCGATGCCCGGGGCAAGGAGGTTGCTCGGCTTAGCGGAGGCCTGAAGTCAGCGGCGGACGCCTTGCTGCTCGACCGCTTCGTCTCGGAAAAACACTACCAGAAGACAAACTTTTCCGACTTCAGGGCCGCGCAACGGAGTTGATGGTCCGCGCGGCCGCCTGAGCCTCCACCTCGCGGTGCCGTCCCGTGGCGAGGCCGTAGATGCGCAGCAGATCCTCCTCGGAAATGTCGATGAAGGAATCCATCTGCGTCAGTGCGAAGACGAAGTCTTCATGGGAAATTGCCTCGTAGCCGGCACCGGCGGCTTCTGCCTTGACGGTGCGGCGCGCCAGGAAGACCGGGTACCGGCGCCACGGGAAGAATGCATTGAATGCGACGGCTGCCACCAGCAGGATCGCTACATTGACCATCACCGGCGACAGCACGAAGCCGAAACCCAAGGCCTGCACCGGCGCACCGCCGAGCACGGCCACCAGCGCCGTTGCGCCGCCGGGCGGATGAATGCAGCGCAGGTAGTGCATCGCCGCGATCGACAGGCCCACTGCGGCCGCGGCCGCGAACGCAGCATCCGGCACCATGCGCGCGCAGGCGACACCGATCAGCGCGGAAACAAGATGGCCGCCGAACACCGGCCAGGGCTGTGAGAGTGCCCCGTGCGGCACTGCGAATACCAGCACCGTCGAGGCCCCGATCGAAAAGATCAGCAGCGGTGCCGACGGCGGGCCGCCCAGGGCGTGGCTGGCAAAATAGACCGCGACGATGCCGACAAAGCCGCCAAACCCCGATACCAGCCGCTCGCGATGACTGACCGGGCTCAGTTCGATGCCCAGCATTTTCTGCCACGGCGACTGCGTCGCCATATCCCGTGAATTCATTTTTCTCCTCCCGATCTGACCCATTCTTTCCGGCTGCCTGCATCCAGCACGGCGCATAGCTTCGCACGCGCCACCGCAAAACGGAATGATCGCCATCAAGCAGTTTCAACCTCAATTTTCCTGTTCGCCGCGCGTCGGATGGCTTAGAATATTTTCATCTCGTTTCTGCCCGGTTCGGGTGAAATCATGAACCCACTCTCCCAGCTTCCTTCCGTCGACCGCCTGCTATCTTCCCCGGCGCTCATCTCGCTCGTTGACGCCCACGGCCGTGCCGTCGTTACCGCCATGGTGCGCGACGTGTTGGCCGCAACGCGCGTCGCCGTGAAAGAAGGCGCCTCGCCGCCCGATGAAGCCACGCTGCTGGCGAAAGTCGGCGCTGGCGTCACGGCGAGGATGCGGCCGAAGTTGCGCCCGGTGTTCAACCTGACCGGCACCGTGCTGCACACCAACCTCGGCCGCGCGCCGCTGCCCGAAGAAGCCGTGCAGGCACTGATTGCCGCCGCGCGTTCGCCTTGCGCGCTGGAATACGACATCGAATCCGGCGGTCGCGGCGACCGCGACAACGTGGTCGATGAACTGCTCTGCGAACTCACCGGCGCCGAAGCGGCGACGGTGGTCAACAACAACGCGGCGGCCGTGTTCCTGCTGCTCAATACGCTGGCGCAGAAAAAGCAGGTGATCGTCTCGCGCGGCGAACTGATCGAAATCGGCGGCGCTTTCCGCGTGCCCGACATCATGAGCCGCGCCGGCGCCAAGCTGGTCGAAGTCGGCACCACCAACCGCACCCATCTCAAGGATTTCGTCGAGGCGATCAATCCGCGCACCGCAATGCTGATGAAGGTGCATGCCAGCAACTATGCGATCCACGGTTTCACTCATGCCGTGCCGGAAGTTGAACTCGCCACGCTGGCGCACCAGCATGATCTGCCCTTCGTCATCGACCTCGGCAGCGGCACGCTGGCCGACCTGGCCGCCTATGGCCTGCCGCACGAGCCGACGCCGCGCGAAGCCATCGCCGCCGGCGCCGACCTCATCACCTTCTCCGGCGACAAGCTGCTGGGCGGACCGCAGGCCGGCCTGCTGGTCGGGCGCCGGGACCTGATCGCGAAAATCAAGAAAAACCCGCTGAAGCGTGCCCTGCGCGTCGGCAAGCTGACGCTGGCCGCACTCGAAGCAGTGCTCGCGCTCTATCGCGACCCCGACCGCCTGCATCTGCGCGTCACCGCGGTGCGCCAATTGACGCGGCCCGAGTCCGACATCGCCGCACAGGCCGCGCGCCTGCTGCCCGCATTGCGGTCGGCACTGTCAACGCTGCCGGTGACTGTGGGCATCGTCGCGCTGCAATCGCAGATCGGTTCCGGCTCGCTGCCGGTGAATCGCCTGCCCTCGGCCGGCTTCGCGATCCGGCCGCAGGGCAGGAAGAGCGGCGTGCTCAATCGCATCGAGCAGGGCCTGCGCGCCCTGCCCAAACCGGTGATCGGCCGCATCGAGGACGACGCATTGCTGCTCGACCTGCGCTGCCTGGCCGAGCACGAGGAATCCGAATTCGCTGCCCAGCTTTCCGCCCTGAGCGGACTGGGTGCGTAAGGCAGCTCCTGCGGGAGCATCGTAAGCCGCGGTGGCTTCCGCTCCGCGGCGGTTGCAATAGAAACGGAGACATCATGATGCAACGACGCTTTTTCACCTATGCCGCCGCGCCGCCGCTGCTCTGGCTGCTGCTGCAGCCACCGGTGTTCGCCGCCGGCGCCGACGCCACGGGCCTCAAGCCGGTCGCGCCGCGCAGCATGCCGGCCAGTGACGACCGGCGCCTCGCGCAGCTATTGGAACGACATAACGGCAAACCCGTGGTGCTGAATTTCTGGGCCACCTGGTGCGAACCCTGCCGCGAGGAAATGCCCTCGCTGGCCCGCCTCGGCACGCGCTGGCAGGCCAGGGGACTGACCGTGCTGACCGTCGCCGTCGCCGACAACGCCAAGCGGGTCGAGGACTTCCTCTGGGAAACCCTGCCCGAAAGGCAAACCCTGCCGGTGCTGCACGACCGCGAGCAAACCATCAGCCGCGCCTGGGGCGCCCGCGTGCTGCCCACTACCGTCGTCCTCGATCGCCGCCATCGGATTGTCCTGCACGGCCAGGGCGCCATCGACTGGGATGCGCCCGCCATCGACAAACAGCTGACAAAACTCATCAACTAATTCCCCGGAGAAAATCATGGATCGTCGTACTTTCATCAAGACCGCCACCCTGAGTGCCGCTGCTCTCGCCGCGCCGCGTTTCGCCACTGCCGCCGAGGGCGGCTTCAATCCCAATCCCGCCAATGGCTGGCGCGTGTTCGAAGTCACCAGCCGCGTCGAGCTCTCGGCCGCCCATGGCGCGCCGCGCGCCTGGCTGCCGCTGCCCGCCGTCGAAGATGCCGCCTGGATCAAACCGATGGGCAACCTCTGGCAGGGCAACGCCGCCGCCGTGCAGCAGCTGCGCGACCCGCGCTATGGCGCGCAGATGCTGGTCGCGCAATGGGACGGCAGCGAGCCGGCCCCGGTGCTGGAAGTGGTGAGCCGCTTCGCCACGCGCGACCGCGCCATCGATTTCGCGCAGCCGGGCAAAGTCGGCCCGCTCGACACGGCGACGCGCCTGCTCTACACCCGCGCCACCGACCTGCTGCCGACCGACGGCATCGTGAAGAAAACCGCACTTGAAATCACCAAGGGCGCCAGGACCGACATCGACAAGGCCCGCGCCATCTACGAATGGGTGGTCGACAACACCGAGCGCAACCCGAAGACCAAAGGCTGCGGTACCGGCGACATTCGCGGCATGCTCGAATCGGGCAATCTCAGCGGCAAGTGCGCCGACCTCAATGCGCTGTATGTGGGCCTCGCCCGCGCCGTGGGCTTGCCGGCGCGCGACGTGTATGGCGTGCGCGTGGCCGATTCGAAGTTCGGCTACAAGAGCCTGGGCAAGAGCGGTGACATCAGCAAGGCGCAGCATTGCCGGGCGGAGGTATGGCTGGCCAGCTTCGGCTGGGTGCCGGTGGACCCGGCCGACGTGCGCAAGGTGATGCTCGAGGAACAGCCCGGCCTCACGCTGCAAGATGAGGTCGTGATCGCCGCCCGGAAGAAGCTTTTCGGCGCCTGGGAAATGAACTGGCTGGCCTACAACTTCGCCCATGACATCAAGCTGCCTGGCTCGAGCGGCGCCAAGATTCCCTTCCTGATGTATCCGCAGGGCGAGAACGCCGACGGCCGGCTCGACAGCCTCGATGCGGCGACCTTCGTCTACAGGTTGAGCTCGAAGGAGATCACCGCCGCATGATCATCGGCACCGCGGGCCACATCGACCACGGCAAGACCACGCTGGTGAAGGCGCTCACCGGCGTGGATGCCGATCGCCTGCCGGAAGAGAAGGCGCGCGGCATCACGCTCGACCTCGGCTACGCCTACACGCCGCTGGGTGGCGACCCAAATGCGGGCTCGGTACTCGGCTTCATCGACGTCCCCGGTCATGAGAAGCTGATCCACAACATGCTGGCCGGCGCTACCGGCATCGACTTCGTGCTGCTGGTGATCGCAGCCGACGACGGGCCGATGCCGCAGACGCGGGAGCATCTCGAACTGCTGGGACTGCTCGGCCTCGACCGTGGCGCAGTGGCACTGACCAAGTGCGATGCGGTCGATCCGCAGCGCGTCATCGCGGCGCGCGGTGAGATCGAGGCGCTGCTGGCAGGCACGCGGCTGCAAGGCAGCCCGGTGTTCGCGCTGTCGGCGACGACGGGCGAAGGCGTACCGGCACTGCGCGCCCATCTCGACGCGGTTGCTGCCGCGCACCTGGCGCGCCGCACCGATGGCCGCTTTCGTCTCGCCATCGACCGCTGCTTCACGCTGTCAGGCATCGGTACGGTGGTCACCGGCACGGCCTTCTCGGGCAAAGTCGGCGCTGGCGACACGGTGATCATTGCACCGGCAGGCCGCAATGGACTGAAGGCTCGGGTGAAAAGCCTGCACGTCCAGGACCGGCCGGCGTCCAGCGGGCAGGCGGGCGACCGCTGCGCGCTGGCGCTGACCGGCGACTTCGAAAAAACCGACATTGCGCGCGGCATGTGGGTCGTCGATCCGTTTGCCGCCCGTCCTCTGACCCGTTTCCAGGCTGAGCTGCAAGTGCCCGCAACGCAGGCGGCGCTGAAGCACTGGACACCCGTGCATCTGCATCTGGGCGCCGCCGACATTACCGGCCGCGTCGCGCTGCTGGAGGGCGATCAGCTTGCGCCCGGCGCCAGCGCGCTGGCTGAGATCCTGCTGGACCGCGAAACCATCACGGTGCGCGGCGACCGCTTCGTGCTGCGAGACGCCTCGGCCCAGCGCACGATAGCCGGCGGCCGCGTACTCGACTGCTTTCCGCCCTCGCGCCACAAGCGCAGCCCGGCACGACTGGCCCTGCTCGCCGCACTGCGCGATGACGATCCGGTGACGAGCCTGCGCCTCATGGTCGAGCAAGCCACCTCCGGCATCGATCTGGTCCGTTTTGCCGCGAACTGGAATCTCGCCGACGAGGCCGCCGCATTGTGGCCCGCCGCCGAACTGCGCGTGATCCACGCCGGCGAAGAGCAGATCGGCTTCTCGGCCGCAGGCTGGAAGGCGCTGGGCGACAAGTTGCTCGCCGCCCTCGCCGCCGAACACCAGCGCGCGCCCGACATGATCGGCATCGAGCGCGAGCGGCTGCGCCGGCTGACGCTGCCGACCCTGGCCCGCCCCGCGTTCGATGCACTGGTCGCCGAGCTGCTCGCCGCCGGCCGCCTCGCAGCTTCGCGTGCCTGGCTCCACCTTCCCGAACACCAGGCCAGTCTCGCCGCGGGCGACCGCGACCTGTTTGCCGTATTGAAACCGCTGATCGAGGTCCAACCCTTCGGTCCGCCGCGCGTGCGCGACGTCGCGAAGGCGTCGGGCACCGCCGAAGACGTGGTGCGGCAGTTGTTTCGCCGCGTCGCGCGTGCCGGCGAGCTCTACCCGGTAGCGCATGACCACTACTTCACGGCGGATGCCGTGGCGCAGCTTGCGACGCTCG
>JBAZOF010000040.1:0-15692 GCA_041648855.1 Sulfuritalea sp.
CCTGCCATCAGCGGGTCCGAGGTATCCATCCAGATCTCGCCGAAAGGCCGCTCGCGGACATTGCCCAGCGTGTGGTGCCACCACATAGTGTCGGGATGGACGTTGCCCAGGTTGTCGATGTTGGCGACGTTGATTCCGCTGGAATTGCCACCCCACTGCGCGAGCTTCTGGCGGATGTGCTCCACCCGCTCCGGAAACTTGCGCTGCAGCCAATAAAGCAGATAGACGCCATCGGCATCATTGTTGCCGGTGGTGAATTCCTTCACGATACCGCGCTGCTGACGCATTTCTTCATACCTCCAGCAGGTATCGAACAGCAGATCCATCGCGTTGCGCGTCATCTGGTGCAGGGCGTCGTCCTTGCGATTCTTGTTGCCCCGTCCGGCGTAGTTGAGGTGGGAGAAATAGAAGCGGTCGATGCCTTCGTCCTCGACCAGCTTGAGCAGGCCCGGCAGGTCCTGAAAGTTGTCCTGCGTCATCGTGTAGCGAACGCCGACTTTCAGCCCCGCCTCGCGGCACAGACGGATGCCCGCGAGCGAGAGATCGAAGGCGCCCTTCATGCGACGGAACTTGTCGTGCGTCGCGCCGAGGCCGTCGAGGCTGACGCCGACGTAGTCGTAGCCGATTTCCTTGATGCGCTCGAACATCGGCGCATCGATCAGGGTGCCGTTGGAGGAAAGCGCGGTGAAAAAACCCATTTGCTTCGAGCGCGCGGAAATCTCGAAAATATCCGGCCGCAGCAGCGGCTCGCCACCCGAAAGGATCAGCGCGGGAACCTTGAAAGCCTTGAGCTGGTCCATGACACGGAAGACCTCGGCGGTACTCAGCTCGCCGGCAAAATCCTTGTCGGCGGAGATGGAATAGCAATGCTTGCAGGTCAGGTTGCAGCGGCGGATCAGATTCCAGATCACCACCGGTCCGGGCGGTTTTCTTGTCGGCCCGATCGGTGTCGGCGCGGCGATTTCCTGCATGAATTGGGAGATTCTGAACATGGCGACATTAGGCGCAAAGAAGGCGGCCTAAGCTTTGACAGGCATCAAGCCGCAGAGTGCAAAGACGGGACCAATCAGGTTACTATTTTCACCCCTCAAAGGCGAGGCCATTCCATGAATTTGATCACCCGCACCCTTCCCGGCATCGCCCTGGCGATGCTCTGCCTGCTTGCCGGCGCTCCGGCGCTTGCCGCCGACGCCACGCTGGGCATGCACGAACAGCCGATCCACGACGCAGCGCGCATGGGCACCCGCCAGGATGTCGAAAAAATCCTCAAGGCCAGCCCCCAGGCGCGCGATGCGCGCACGCCGCTGGGCAGCACGCCGCTGCACTATGCGGCAATGAACCTCGACAGCGGCCCGCTCCAGGCCCTGCTGGCGGCCGGCGCGGCGGTGAATGTGCGCGACAGCGAAGGCCGCACGCCGCTGCACATGGCGGCCTTTTCCACGCGCACCGCCAACGGCAAGCTGCTTTTGCAGGCCGGCGCCGACCCGACCCTGAAGACCGATGCCGGCCGCGACGTACTGAGCCTGGCGCGCAAAGTCCGCGCCGACGAGCTGGCCGGCGAGATTTCGCTGTGGATTCTCAAGGGCTGCAAGCCGGGCAAGCTGTGCTGAAAACCCTCCGCGGCATTGTTCTGCTGATTGCGTCCGCGACGTGCGGTGCGCCTGCCGCCGCGGCAGAGCCCCTGCCGCCAGTGCTGGTGTATGCCCCCAGCCCCTGCCTGGCCTGCATCGACTGGGCCGACCACCTGCGGCAGAACGGCTTCGAGGTCAGCATCGAAGAAGTGCTGACCTCGAACATGCCCAGGCTCAAGCGCTGGCTGAACGTGCCGTCCGAGCTCGAATCGGTGCATACGGCAAAGGTGGGCCGCTATTTCGTCGAGGGCCACGTGCCGGCCGAAGACATCAAGCTCCTGCTCAAGGAACAACCGCTCGCCCGCGGGCTGGCGGTACCCGGACTGCCGCGCGGCGCGCCGGGGCGCGAAATCTCCAATCCCGTCTGCGAAACCGCCTGCACCATACTCGACAACGCGTCGGGCCAGCGCGAGATCAGGCGCGAGGCCTACAGCACCCTGCTGGTCGGGCCGGACGGCAAGACTTCGGTCTTCGCCCGGCACTAGGCGTTTCCGGCGCGCAGATTCAGCGTGCGCCGTCGGCCGTCATCGCCGCCCGGATGCGAGCGGCGATCTCGGCGGCGGGCATGGCGTAGGCGAAACGCGCGAGAAAACGGCCCTGGCCATCGAGCAGCACCATGCCGGCAGTGTGGTTCATGGTGTAGTTGTCCTCCGCCGCGCCGGGTTCGCGCACTTTTTCGTACTGGATGCGAAAGCTGTCGGCGGCGCGCCGCACCAGTTGCGGCGAGCCGGTCAGACCGAGAATCCGCGCATCGAAGGCGGCGGTGTATTCGCGCAGGATGGCCGCCGTGTCTCGCTCCGGATCGACGGTGATGAAAATCGGCTGCAGGCGCTTCGCCTCGTCGCCGAGGTGTTCGAGGATGTGCTTGAATTCCAGCATCGTGGTGGGACAGACGTCGGGGCAGGAAACGAAACCGAAGGCGACGAGCTGGAAGCGCCCGCGAAAATCGTCGATCGTCACCGCCCGACCGTGCGGGTCCATCAGCAGATAGCGCGGCGCCAGGGCGGCGGGCTCCTCCGAGGCCGGCAGATGTCGGGATAGCGGCGCGGCATCAGCGGCAAAAATCGGCGCTGGCGATACGGCGATCAGCAGCAAAAACAACGCGGAAAAAAGCTTCATGGGAGCGTTCCTGGTTGTCGAACGATGATTGGTGGCTCAGCGCATCCTCGGAGCGGGATCGCGAAGTACAAGATGCGGCGATGAAAAAGGCGCCAGGCGTTCCAGAAAATCCAGCATCTCAAACACCGGCGAATTGCGAAAAAAGGTCACCGCCGGAGTTTCCATCCAGATCCGGTCCGCGAACAGGTAGACCTCGTGCGGAGTGTCGCCGATGCCGTCGCCGTTGCGGTCGAAACCCTGGTACTCGTCCCAGTAGTTGCCGCGCCAGACATTGGCGCTGCCCGCGCCCGGCGCGCTGATCGCGACGGTGGTCAGGTTGTTCTCGAAGCGGTTGTCGAAGAAGCGGTGGCCACCCTCCTCGCCATAGAAGAACAGGCCGATGATGTTGTACGCGAAGCGGTTGTTCTTGACGATCAGCGTGCCCACCGACTGCGGCGGCGCATCGACCCGCAGTCCTACCGAGCAATGCAGCACTTCGTTGTTCTCGACCCGGGCGTCGTTGCTCTCCTTGAACACGATGCCGCCACCGCCGCCGGTCAGGGCATGGGCCACATGATTGCCGCGCAGCACCAGGTCCGGCGAATACAACACGATGATGCCGGTGCCGGTATCCGACAGGCGATTGTTCTCGATCAGCAGGCGCGGCGAGAAAATGACGTGCATGCCGTAGCGGCCGTCCGTAAAGTGGTTGCCGACGATCCGGTTGTCCGCCGAATTGGCAAAAGTCAGATCGCGCGCCCGGGTGAAGCGATTACCTTCGATGACATTGTGCTGACTGTACCAGAGCCGGACCGCATCACCGCGCATGCCCTGGTCGAGCGGCTTGCCGGTCACCCGGTTGCCGGCAATCCGCGAGCGATTGACCTGCTTGAGGTGGATGCCGAAGAGGACGTCGTCGATCTCGTTGTCCTCGACGAGATGGTCGTTCCCTTCGAGCAGGATGCCGGCGTCGCCCCGGTCATGCGAGTCGCCGCTGCCGGTCAAACGCAGTCCGCGCAGGGTCACGCCATTGGCCGCCACCGACAGCACCGTGCTCTGGCCGTCGCCAAGGACCACGGCCTTGCGCCCGCCGTCGAGCGTCAGCGGTTTGGTGATGGTCGCCGGACCGGCGTAGGAGCCCGGCGGCAGGCGCAGCGTGCCACCGGGAGGCGTCGCGTCGATCAGGGGCTGCAGCGGAACAGGCGTCGCCGCCAGTGCGGGTAGAGCGACGCAGGCAAGCAGCCACAGCCATGAGCGAAGAGCCCGCAAGTCATGTTTCATTGCGTCGCGGCTGCGCAGCCTTCAGATGGAGCGACTCCAGGGAACACTCAGAATGACGGCCAGCAGCAGGCCGTGGGTACTCGCGGCAAGAATGGTCAGCTTGAGCGCCGGAGTGAGCTCTGCCGGCTGCCCCGCGTGCGCCCAGAGCTGGCGTGCCGCCGCGATGCTGGCGATGGCGGGCAGCAGGGCGATCGATGCCGCAACGGGAAGATGGCCGAGCATTACCATCAGCAAGGGCCAGCCGTAGGCCAGTGCGGCAATCACCACATAGCCCCAGCGCGCCTGTGCCACACCCAAGCGCACGACCATCGTATTCTTGCCGGCGCCGGCATCCGCCTTCACGTCCGGAAACTGGTTGATGTAGAGCACGTTGGCCACCAGCAGCGCGAAGCCGAGACCGGCGGCGACCGGTACGAAGGCAAAGCCGTGGCGCTGCACGAAGTCGCTGCCGATCACCACCAGCAGCCAGCCGGCGGTAATGGCGGATTCGCCGAGGCCGCGACTCTGCAGCTTCAGCGGCGGCGCCGAATAGGACCAGCCCACCACCAGGCCGGCGAGTCCGATCAGCATCAGTTCCGAACCGCTGACGGCGGTCAGCCAAAGTCCGGCGGGAACCACCGCGGCCAGCAGCGAATAGCCGAAGATGCCCGTGGCGCGCAGAGACAGCACGCCGTTCTGGATGAAGCGGCTGCCTCCGGTAAAGGGAAACTGTCGCTCCGTATTGGCGTCGTCGCAGCCCGACAGCGCGTCGTAGTAGTCGTTGATGACATTGGCGCCGGCATGCGCCATCAGGGCGAAGAAGAGCGTCGCCGTGGCCAGCGCCGGCCCGATCGGAATGCCGGAATAAGCCGCCGTTGCCAGGCCGAGCAAACAGCCGACGAAGGTTACGGACAGGAAGGCCGGCCGCGTCGCTGCAAAGTAGCGCAGAAAGGGATTGGACAGGGCATCCAGGGTCGGTTCCAGCGGCTTCGACATGGTTCGCTTCCTTGATTCGATCGGTGTTATTTGAGCGCCGTTTCGCTGGCGGTTTCGAGTTCCGCCCGGTTCATCGCCCCGAGCTTGCTTGCCACGACTTCGCCCTTGCGGTTGATGACGACAGTATAAGGCAGGCCGGCCTTGCCGTTGCCCAGCGCCTGCAGCAGGGCGATACCCTTGTCGCGGGTCAGCAGCACGGGATAATTGATGTCGTAGGCCTTGGCGAAATCGCGTACCGGCGGTGCGTCGCTTTCGAGATTCACGCCGATGACTTCGATGCCACGTCCCTTGTGGCGAATCTGGAGATCGACCAGTTCCGGGATCTCGACCCGACAGGGCGCACACCAGCGCGCCCAGAAGTTCACGATCAGCGGGCGGCCCTTGTAGTCGGCGAAGGCCACCGGCTTGTTGTCGAGGTCGAACAGCGTCGCGGCGAACAGCGGCGCACTGGAGATTGCGCCCGCGGCTGCTGCTGGCAGGCTGGCGCATGCCAGCAGCAAGGCGGCCAGAAATTTCACGGAAGATCGCCGCGGCGGAACAGTTGATAACCGAGGGTCGCCGCAGCGACGCCGACCACCGTCGGGTAGACCAGTGCGAATACCTTGTAGCCAGTCACGCCGAACAGGTCGAGAATCACGTAGGCCGAAGGGCCGAGCACGATCAGTTGCGGATCGAACAGTGCGAGGGCGGCGGTGCGGAACACCTGCAGCGGATTCGCCAGTGCAATGGTCACGGCAACTTCCGGCGTCACCTTGCCCTGGATCATGACCCCGAGCAGGATCAGGTCGAGGAACAGCAGCAGCGTCAGCCAGACGAGGAA
Source organism: Sulfuritalea sp. (assembly GCA_041648855.1). Classification (GTDB taxonomy): domain Bacteria; phylum Pseudomonadota; class Gammaproteobacteria; order Burkholderiales; family Rhodocyclaceae; genus Sulfuritalea. Next base: position 5,806 of record JBAZOF010000040.1, read on the forward strand.
GGCGGCGCCCTGCGCCATGTCGGTGCTGCGCGCCAGCGCCGAGATCAGCATGCCGATGCCGAGGAAGCAGGCGGCCATGACCGCCAGCAGGGCCGTGTAGTAGATGAACATGACCCAGGGCACCTCGATGCCGCGCACCAGCGCGATCAGCACCGCCAGCACCATGGCGCCGAACACCGGCAGGAAGATCACGATGTAGCGGCCGAGGATCTTGCCCCAGAACCACGCCGCCAGCGACACCGGCAGGGACAGCAGATATTCATAGACCCCGGCCTCGCGGTCACCCGCCACCGAGCGCACGGTGGTGATGAGCACGAAAATCGGCAGGATCGCCATGGTCAGCTGGATATAGGTGACCAACAGGCGCGACAGGCCGATGAAGCCCAGCACGCGCGATTCGGTCAAACCGAAGAGGAACAGCAGCGCTACGATGCCGCCGAACACCACAGTGTAGATCTGGAACCAGCGTGCGCGCAGCGATTCGACGATGTCCAGTTTGGCAGTCAGCCAGAGTTGTTTCATGCGTGTTTCCTACTTTCCCTTGGCCAGCACGTGCTGGCGCATTTCCTCGAAATCCACGGCGCCGGCCTGCGGATAGGCTATGGCGCCGAAGTTGTATGCCATCGGCGACATCTTGCCGCCGGCATAGTGTGCCTTGCGTGCCTCCAGCCACTTGTCGCCGCTGCCGGTGACATCGGCCACCCAGAAGCGGGTGGCAGTCTCCGTCAGCCACGGATAATCCTTCTGCTTGTCGCGCATCCAGAACACCGCACAGCCGATGTCGTCGAACTTGAACACGACGTTCTTCTCGCCGCCGCGCATCTCGGCGGCAAAACGACGATCCGAAATCACCATGCTGCAGCGGACACAGGTATCGCGATCCCACTTGATCTCGGCCATGCCCTCCGGCCAGGCGCCGGACTTGCCGCAGGAAGACAAAGCTGCCGCCAGGGGCGTCAGGGCAAAACCGGCGGCGATGAAGCGGCGCCGGTCCATCAATTCGCCGCCGTGTCGCCAGCGCCGAGTTCCCGGAGCGAATAATCGCTGATCAGCGCCACATAGCGCGATGTCATGCCCATGAAACGCAGGCGATCGGGTCCCGGAACATCGCCCTCCCATTCCAGCCCGTTGCCCAGGTCGCGGAAGTTCCACGCCTGCATCGCCTTGGCAAACGCCGCCTCGCTGCGCTTGATCGAAATGCGGCAGGCAAACCGACCGGACAGCGACACGTCGTCGGCTACGCGGTCATCCAGCACGACCTTGCCCATGTCCATCTCGACCACCCGATTCACCAGCGCCGACACCTCGTTCAGTCGATGGCTGGAAATCAGCATGGTCACGTCTTCCTGCCGTTCGGCGAGCAGTTCGAAGAATATCTTGCGCGCTTCCGGGTCGAGGTTGGCGGCCGGCTCGTCCATCACCAGCACTTTGGCATCGCGCCCCAGCGCAATCGCGATCAGCAGTTTCTGCTTCATGCCGCCGGACAGCTTGACGAAGGGACGCGTCAGGATCGGCGCCAGATCGAGGCCCAGACGCTGCGCCAGTTCGTGAATGCGGACGGGATCGGTGCCGCACAGCGCCGCGGAAAAATCGATCAACTGGGCCACCGGCATTTTCAGCGGCGGCGGCAGTTGCGGCACGAAACCTATCGTGCCCAGCACCGCAGTGCGTTCCTGGCGCGGATCGCGGCCGTCGATGGTGACCTGCCCGTCGAAGGTATATTCGCCCAGCAGGCATCGGATCAGGGTGGTCTTGCCGGCGCCGTTGGAGCCGATCAGCGCGACGCGCTCGGACAGCCCGATCTCGAGGCTGATGTCGTCGAGCACGCAGGCCTTGCGAAAGCTTTTTGTTACGTTCGAAAAACGGATCATGGTATTCGGTATCTGGGTTCAGAGCAGCTTCGAAAGGCCCTTGACGTCGAAGGTCAGCGAACCGGTGGGACAGGTGTCGACACATAGTCCGCAGCGGGTGCAGTCGGGACCGATCGGAATTTCCGTATCCACCGCGCGGCCCTTGATCACGGTGTCGAGCACGTGGGGCACGAGGCAGACCTTGCGGCAGTCGCCCTCGTGAAAGCAGCTGTCCAGCTTGTACTTGATGCGTACCGGCGAAAATATGCCGACCACGCCGTAGGTGAGGCCGATCGGACAGGCATAGCGGCACCAGGCGCGGCGCGAAAAGAATACTTCGAACACCAGCAACGCCAGCACCCACAGCAGGGCCAGTGCCGGTCCGTAAATCAGCGCCCGCGACAGAATGCCGGTCGGCGAAATGGCCTCGAACACCGTGTAGCCGGTGGCGGCAGCAAGCACGGCAAAGACGATCCAGGACAGGGTGCGCAGACGGCGGTCGATATTCTGGTCGGTTACCAGCTTCTTCTTCACCAGATAGAGGTGGATCTTTTCGGCCCATTCCGCCACCAGATGATAGGGACATACCCAGGAACAGAAGCTGCGTCCTCCCAGCACGAGCCAGAGCACGAACACCGTACCCGTGCCGATCACCAGATTGACGATGATGTGCTTGTGGGCCAGCATCACTTGTAGCGCGGAGTTGAGATCGATCAGGTGGAAGCCGATGAAGCGCGAGGCCGTCAGTGCGCCTTCGAGGATCTGGATATCGAACCAGAACGAGAAAGTGAACAGCAGGTTCGCGGCGATCAGCACCGCCCAGCGCCGGTTGCGCCAAGTGTGTACCTTCTTCGCATTTTCGTGCGCGAGCATTGCCTCCTGCAACCGCTCCTTGTTGGTGGCGCGCTTGAGTATGTGAATCTCTTGCGCCCGAGGGGAAATGGCGGGCGGCTTTCTGGCTTCACGACCAAACATCACTGCGATCTGGTCGAAGAAACGGCGCTTGAGGTAGGCGTTCATGTGTTCCACACCTCCCGCGCGTCGATGACGATGCAGGTCGGTTCGACCGGACAGATCATCTCGCAAACGCCGCAGCCCACGCAGGGCTCATGCACCACCGGCGACTTTCGCTTGGTGCCGTCCGGCGCGAACACGGTTTCGATGGAAATCGCGCCCTTGACCGGACATTCGCGCACGCAGAGGTCGCACTCGGCAACATCGTACGGATGCTCGCTGATGCCGATCGGCTTCCAGCGGTCAACCTCCATGTAGCGCAGGCGGCCCTTGAACGAGGCGCCCCGCACCTGTCCCTTGAAGCCCTTGCCCTGAATCGCCAGACAGGCTTCCGGGCGGGTCAGGCGCGCAACGCCGATGCGCTCCTTTAGGTTCAGCGTCGGTTCGGGGTCCTTCTCCTTCGCCTTCAGGATGGGCGCCGAGGCAAGGGACGCCCCCTTGCGCACACCGAGGAAGGCCGGCTTCTTGTACACCAGCGCGCCGGTCGGACAGGCGAGGATGCATTGGACGGCATCGCAGGAAAAATCGCAGGCCTGCTCGCGTGCGTCGATGTATGGCACGCCTACGCCGATGCCGTCGACCAGGTCGGCCAGCTTGATGGCCTGCACCGGGCAGACCTGCACGCATTGGCCGCACTTGATGCACGAGGCCAGAAAATCCTTTTCGTCCAGCGCTCCCGGCGGCCGCAGCCGCTTGGTCCGGGCGTAAACCAGCGGCAGAAAGCCCGAAAGCGCGGCGCCCATTACGCCGCCGGTAAGCAATACGGTGCGCAGCCATCGCCGGCGCGCCTGTTGCAGGCGCTCGCGCGAAGGTGGCGGCTGGGCCGCGATGGGTGGTTTCGACTCGCTCATCGTGTCACCTTTTAGTGTAGCCGACTCCGCTCCGGTGCCGGACGGTCGTTTTCGTCACTCATAACGCCTTCCCGGCTTCGGGGCGCGACGGCTTGTGAAAACGCGGGCGTTCATCCCGCAACTGCAGTTCGGGCGAGGAAAACGGCGCCAGTCGCTCGAGGAAATCCAGCAGTTCCATGACAGGCGATATCTTGAAGAAGCGGGCGGCCGGCATCTCCATCCATATCTGATCGGCATAGGCAAAGTGCTCGTGCGGCTTGTCGCCGAAGCCGTCTCCGTCGCGGTCGAAACCCTGGTAGCTGTCGAAGAAATTGCCCGACCATTTATTCTGGTCGCCCTTGCCGCGCCCGGCCTGGAATATATCGGTCAGGTTGCCTTCGAATATGTTGTCCTTGAGCACGTTGCCGCCCAGCTCGCTGGTCAGTTGCACGGCGATGCCGTTGTAGGCGAAGCGGTTGCGATTGAATCGGATGGTGGTATCGGGCTGGAAGGGTGACAGGTCGGAACCGACGCCGACGGCGCTGTAGATGATCTCGTTGTCGTCGACGAAGATGTCGGAGGCTTCCTTGAAACCCAGCGCCATGCCGGTGGCGCCGGTGGCGTGGGAGATCAGGTTGTTGCGCGCGCCGCCGCCTTCCGAGTACATGAAGTAGATGCCAACCGCGTTATCGATGAAGCGATTGTTTTCCACGATATTGTTGTTGGCGAACATGAAATGGATCGAGTAACGGCTGTGACGCCCTTCGTTGCCGCGATAGATGTTGCGATGGGAATACCAGGCCACCATGTCGCGCGACTCGGTCACCAGGTTGTTTTCGATCAGATTGTTGTTGCTGTACCAAAGGCGGACGCCGTCGCCGCGCACGCCCAGGTCACGCGGCTTGGAGCGCACCTTGTTGCCGCGCACGATGTTATTGCTCGATTGTTTCAGGTCGATGCCGAACAGGCAGTTGTCCACCACCAGGTTCTCGATGACATTGTTGTGGCCGCGTACGTCGAGACAGGAATCGTCGGTGTCGTGGTTATCGCCCGAGCCGGTCAGGCGCACGCCACGCAACACCGAGTGATCGGCCTCGAGCGAAAACACGGTACCTCGGTCACCGGCATCGATGGTCACCTGTCCGCCGCCTTCTATGGTCAGTGACTTCTTCATCACCACTGGACCCGAATAGACTCCTGGCGGCGGTCTCAGCACCGAGCCTTCCGGCGCCGCATCCACCAGAACCTGAAAGGGCTTCAGGCCATGCACGCGCTTGTCGCGCTCGTAAAGCGGAAAGGTCGGCTTGGGGCGGTCGATCGTGGCCCGTGGCGCAGTCGACAGATCGGCCGTCACCCCGAGTTTGCCCGATGTCTCGCCGATACCGACAACATCACTCACGCCTTGCGCCATCACAAGCAGCGAGAACACACCGAGCGCCAGGCCCGGCGCAATCCTGCGCCAGCGTGCCATGTCAGCTCTCCGTTAGCTCGCGCATCTGCCTGCGACGCAGCAGCAACGCCATCAACAGGCAGCCGGAAGCCAGCAGCAGCAGCGCATACCCCCAGTAAGGGTAGGAGAAGGTCGAGAATTGCGCCACCTTGCCCTCGCCAAATACCGTCGGCATGAAGGGCTTGACCGTAAAAGCGCCCCAGGGATGCATGTTGTGGCCGAAGAACCACAGCCAACCGGCGTAATCGATGACGAAGAAAATCGGCAGCATGGCGGGAACCAGTGCCAGCAACAGCGAGAAGCCGCGGATTTTCCAGACGCCCAGCAGGATGATCGCCATGGCCACAACCATCCCCGCCATCGATATCTTGGTGGCCAGTATCAGGTTGGCTTTCCATTTTTCGAGCACGTCGGGCTGGTTGAAGAAGGTACTCGCTTCATGATAATAATGCGCGGCGAAGGCTTCCAGTTGGCCCATGACGAGCTGGTCGACCACCATCCAGACCGCAACCGCCGTGAAACCCGCCGCCAGAATCCTTAGTTGATTCTTACGCTGCGTCGCCATGAAACCCAGCAGCATGACGGCAAACCAGCCGAAGATGAACTTCGACAAACGCAGTTCCACCGGGGAACCCGTGTCGATCGGATACATCCCCACATAGTGGTTGATGGTGTTCATTTCGTGGACGCAATCGAGGCTCTTCGCGTCTTTGTTTACATCCTTGTCCTTCTCGAGAATCGGGTTGTAACGCCCAGTGTGCTCGCCCATATCGGCCTGCAGGGTTTCACTGCCCATGCGGGTGCCTTTTCCCACCGCCGTGCAGCCGTTGAACACGCCGTTGAAGTGAAAGTGGATGCGAATGCCGTCGGGAAAGGCATCCTTCGGGTAGTTCGGCGCCGTCAGCGAAACCCACCATATCGGCGAAAAATAGGCGGCGATCAACGCCACCAGCGCCACTAGGGTCAAGCCCCTGATGAGCATGCTCTGCTTTTTTTGGTCTGGCATTCTGTTCTCTGTTTACTGGGGTGCAGCCGGGGAACAATCCGCGCTCTGGCGCAAACCAGAGTGCGGATCGATTGAAGCGCTTATTTCTTCTTGCCGCCCTTGGCCGCAGGTCCTGCCTTGCACATGGAACCGGGCATGCTCAAGCTGGATTGATAGGCCGAAATGGCCACCAGCTGCTTGTCATCATACTTCTTGATGATCTTGACCATGTCCGGGTTGGCATTGCGGCGCTTGCCGTCACGGATCTCGGTCATCTGGCGCAGTAGGTACTTGTAGTGCTGGCCAGCCAGCACCGGGTAGAACTTGTCCTTGACGCCCTCGCCGTTGGCCTTGTGGCATTCGATGCACTCCTTCTCGTACATCGCCTTGCCGTCGGCGATCTGCTTGGCAGCATCGGGACCTTCGTACTTGCCGTGGTCGATCGGAATGCACAGGCTCTGGATATAGGCCGAAACGTTGGCCAGTTCCTGCGCGTCAACCAGTTCCTTGGCGAAGGGGTACATGGTCGGGTTGTCACGCAGACCGGCGCGAATGTCGGCCATCTGCTTGATCAGCACCGTCGTGTGCTGACCGGCGAGCTGCGGGAAGGTGCCGTCGGAACGGCCCGCACCGGAAGGCAGGTGGCAGGCGCCGCAGACTTCGTAGCCCTCCTTGCCAGCCTTGGCATCACCCTTCTTCTGCAGAGCCTCTATCTTCTCGCCCTCCTGGGCGTTCCATTTGTAGTCCTTGGACTCGATGCCCGCCTTCTTTTCGGCTGGCGGCGCTGCCATCGCGACAGCGGGAATCAGCGCCATCGAGAGCGCCAGTGTCAATGCCTTGTACATATGTCGTTTCCTCATCAGTGGGTAAGGGCTGCGGCAATGGTCACATATTAGAACATCAGAGTTCATTGATATTCCTCAATTGCCCAGCCTTGCAGCGCAAAGTAACAACTACTTTATCTCGGAGAGGTACTTGGCCAGCTCCTTGATTTCCGCATCCGTCACCAGATGCATGACGCCCTTCATCGCAGCAGCGTTGCCATTGGCACGCTTGCCGCTCTTGATGTCCAGCATCTGGTTTTCGGCGTACTTGGCGTTCTGCCCCGCCAGCTTGGGATACTCGGGCGTCAGCGGCTTCTTGGCATCCTTGCCGTGACAGGCGATGCAGGTCTTTTCGAGATACAGGGCCTTGCCGTCGGCCAGAGCCGGTGCGGCAAAGGAAGCGGCGGCGACGGCAGCGAGAATCACTCCTAATTTCATGGTTATTCCTCTTTGTAAACAAAAACTAAGTATAGAGTAACGCGTTCGGCGACGAGCGGCCTTGATCTATCTCATACCATCGCGGGATACCGTCCCCGTCGTACGCGACGGGGACACCCAAACACTTATTTGACTTTCTTGGCACCATTCTGTTCCAGATAGGTCTTGGCGCGCAGACCGAGGTCGGCGGTCTTGACCTGGTATTGCCAGATCTGCTCGGCCCAGAGGTTGGCATTTTCCCAATCCTTCTTGGCAGCAAAGGCTTCATGCTTCTCTTTCAGGCCCTTGGTCTTGCCCAATTGGTCGAATGCATCCTCGACCATGGCCACGACATCCGGGAAGTCCTTGTAGTTGACACTGGTGATGTAGGCCACCACGGAATCGATGATCGCCTGGGTATCCACCACCTTCTTCACCGTCGCCTTGTAGTCGGCTTCCGTGTAGCTGCCCTTGGCCAGCGTCTTGGTGGTCGGCTTCCAGCCCTTCGGCTTGACCAGCAGGTAACCCTGCATCTCCAGGTGCAGCGCGGAGCAGAACTCGGTGCAGTAGTAGGGATAGACACCTTCCTTGTCGGCCTTGAACTTCACCGAAGCGGTCTTGCCCGGCTCGACCGACGCATGAACGTTGTAGGTCGATACCGTGAAGCCGTGGGTTTCGTCCTGCGCGCGCTCGAGGTTGGTCAGGTTGATCGTCACTTCGTCGCCGACATCGACTTCGATGGTTTCCGGCGTGATGTGCGAACGGATCAGGGTGGCGAAGACTTCGACCTTGTTGCCCTTCTTGACCGTCTTTTCTTCGCCGGCGCGGACGGCACCCGCATGCGGCTTGTCGGTGCGGCTGTTGGTGCCGACCTTGTAGCGCACGGCAGGCTTCAGCTTGGCGGCCTCGATGGCCACGACGTAGTGCGGCTCACCCAGCGGAATCGGCATGTCGTAGATCAACTGCATCTTGTCGTTGCTGATGTCGATCAACTGGTGGTTCTGCGGCTGCAACGGACCGACCGGGTTGAAGCGGTCGATCGACAGCTTGTTCAGCGCCACCAGATAGCGACCCTTCGGCTTCATGGTGTCGCCTTCCATGGTCATCAGGTGACCGATGTTGTAGTGCACGCTGAGCTTGTCGAGCACCTTGCCTTCGCAGTAGTTCCACTTGGCCACTTGCGAATCCACATACAGCGAGGTGTAGGCAACACAAGGCTTGCTGTCGAACTGGGTATGCAGCGGGCCGAGGCCCAGCGACACCTGCGTATGCAGCGCATCCTTCATGCCGATCACCGGAATGCCATACGGATCCTTGCCTTCGAACTTGCCGGCCTTGATGGCGGCCATGATCTTCTCGAAGGAATAGACCGAGACATGGGTGTCGAGCTTGCCGGCGACCACCAGCATCTTGCCGTCCGGAGTGACATCGACGCCGTGCGGGCTCTTCGGCTCGGGAATCAGGAACAGGATGCCTTCCTTGATGGCGGTTTCCATCATCAGCACGTTGTGGCCGTTGATCTTCTTGGCCTTGCCCTGGGCGACCAGTTCGGCGGCCTTCTTCCAGTTGATCACGTGCAGATAGTCGGTGTCCTTGGCGGAACAACCGGCTTCATACGGCGGGCGACCCTTCTCGATGCCGCCGACGTAACGCTCGGAGCAGAAGGAGTTGGTGAACGACCAGCCATCGGACGGGCCCTTGCCGGCATCCGACAAGTCTTGCGAGTAGGGCGGCAGCTCAAGCGAGAAGGATTGCTCCGGCTTGATCAGGCCTTCCTTGCGGTCGAATTTCCAGTAGGTGACGGCGCCGCGATACTTCTCGTTGAATTCTTCCAGCGGGTAGAACTTCTTGTTCTCCAGCGGCGCGGCGTACTGCACGGCTTCGATGACGTACTCGGAGTTCGGGGTGACGAAGGCGCCGCCGTGCTCGGACTTCATGATCGGGTTGACCACGATCTGCTTGGTCTCGAAATCGCGCAGGTCGATCACGGCAATGCGCGGGTTGGCCTTGTCGTTGATGAAGAGGAACTGGCCGTCGGCCTCGCCATTGGTCTCGGAGAAGCCGGGGTGGTGCGTGTCGCCCCAGGTGATGTCCTTGCCGTCGATACGACCGCCGGCCAGCACCTTCTTCGACTCTTCGTCGAAGCCATAGCCCTGCCAGGGTTCGGGCGTGAACACGCCGATGTATTTCAGGATGCGCATCGAGGGAATGCCATAGACGATGACCTGCCCGGACTGCCCACCGGAGCTGAAAGCCACGAACTCGTCGCGCTTGCCCGTCGGCACATACGTCTTCGACGCGGCCAGCAGGTCCTGCTGGCTCAAGCCCCGACGCTTCATCACGTCTTGCAGCGATTCGGCACTCCAGCCCGCGGTCGCCGCCAGCCCCATCCCCGCTGCCATCAGCAGCGAGGCGGCTTGCTTGTTAAACTGCTTCATGTTTGTCGCTCCCATTCCGGTTGAAACCTCAGTTGGCACAGCTTCCGATGCATCCTTGCTGCCTGATCGCCGCTGCGAC
>JBAZOF010000041.1:0-15588 GCA_041648855.1 Sulfuritalea sp.
GCCGCCAGCGGCATCGGCGAGGCTTTCCTCGACGGCGTGCCGATGCTGGTGATCTGCGGCGGCATCCGCACCGATCTGGACAAGCGCTACCAGTTGCACGAGCTCGACCAGCACGCCTTCCTGAAAGCCCTGACCAAGGCCACCTTCCACGTCACCAGCCACGCCGAGATCGTGCCGGTGCTGTTCAAGGCCTGGGAGATCGCCCATTCCGGCGAGCCGGGCCCCGTATTCGTCGAGATTCCGGTGAACCTGCAGATGTTCCCCGGCGAGGTTGCGCCGCTGCCACCCCGGCCCGTGATCGAACGTCCCCGCCGTGCCACCAGCGCCGACTTTCAGCGCGCGGCGCAACTGTTGCTCGCGGCGAAGAAACCGGCAATGTTTCTCGGCTGGGGCGCCCGCGATGCGTTCGAGCAAACCCGCGCCATCGCCGAGTTCCTCCAGGCTCCCGTGGCGACCACGCTGCAGGGGCTGTCGGTGTTCTCAGCCGCCCATCCGCTGCACACCGGTTTCAGCTTCGGCGCAGCGGCGGTGCCGGCGGCGCGCAACGCCTTTGCCGACTGCGACTGCCTGCTGGCGGTGGGCACCCGCTTCGCCGAAATCGCCACCGGCAGCTTCGGCGTCACGGTGCCGCCGAACCTGATTCACGCCGACATCAATCCCGCCGTGTTCAATGCCAACTACCCCGCGGCAGTAGCGCTCGAAGGCGATGCGACCATGGTGCTGACCGCGCTGCTGGAGGAACTGCGGAAAGTCGGCGCTGGACGCACGGCGAATGCGGAACTGCAGCAGCGCATCGCCCGCGACAAGGCTGCCTACAACGACGAATGGCTGAACCACGACAGCGGCGGCAAGGTGAACCCCGCGGTGTTCTTCAATGCGCTGCGCGCGGCGATGCCCGACGATGCGATCGCCGTGGTCGATGACGGAAACCACACCTACCTGACGGCCGAACTGTTCCCGGTGCGGCAGCCGAAGGCGCTGATCGTTCCCACCGATTTCAACAGCATGGGCTACGCAGTACCGGCCGCCATCGGCGCCAAACTGGCCAATCCCGAGCGCGAAGCATTCGCCATCGTCGGCGACGGAGCCTTCACCATGACCTGCATGGAGATCGTCTCCGCCACGCGGCTGGGTCTGGGCCTGGTGTTCTACGTGTTCCATGACGGCGAGCTGTCGCAGATCGCCCAGGCGCAGCAGATTCCGTACAACCGCAAGCCCTGCACGGCGCTGGGTGCCATCGACTTCAGCGGCGTCGCCACCGCCACCGGCGCCGAGTACATTCCGGTAGCCGCGAATGGCGAAGTGACCCAAGCCATCGCCCGGGCCCGCGAACTGGCCGCCGGCGGCCGGCCGGTGATCGTCGACCTGATCATGGACTACTCCAAGCGCACGGCCTTCACGCAGGGCGCCGTAAAGACCAACTTCAAGCGTCTGCCGCTCGCCCAGCGCCTGCGCATGGTGACCCGCGCGGTGAAGCGGAAAATCACCGGCTGACGCCGGCCTGCAAAGCGATACTTCAGTCCGTGACTGCTTCGGTATCGGTGCGACGCGACAGCGCGGTGGCGAAGACGCCGCTGGCGACGATCAGGATCACGCCCAGCCAGCCGGCCCAGGGCAGCGTCTCCCCCCACAACAACATTGCGAAGGCGCTGGAGAACACCACGGTGCTGTAGGCGAGGCTGGCGGAGACCAGCGTCTTGCCGCGCTTGTAGGCTGCTGTCATGCAAAGTTGCGCCAGCACGCCGAAGCCGCCCACTCCCAGCAACAGCAGCCCGCCGCGCAGATCGATGGCGTGGAAGGGACCGGCACTCAGCAGCCATGGCAAACCGCCCAGCGCCGAGAGCGCCGAAAAATAGAACACCGTGCGCCATTCCGGCTCGCCCAGTTCGCCCAGGCGCCGCACGTTGAGATAGGCGATGCTGGAAATGATTCCCGAACCCAGACCGAACACCGCGCCCAGCCATTGGTCGCTGTCGAGTGTCGGCTGCAGCAGGAAGACGACGCCGACAAAGCCCGTGGCCAGCACCGCATGGAAGCCGCGGCGCACCGGTTCCTTCAGCCACAACACCAGCAGCAGCGCCAGAAACAGCGGCGAAGTGTAGTTCAGCGTCACCGCGGCCGCCAACGGGATCAGGCTGATGGCATAGAAGTACATCACCAGCGAGACGAAACCGGCCAAGCCGCGCGTGACGTGGGTCCGCATATGCGGTGTCGCCAACGGCAGCCGGCGAGCCAGAACGTAGGCGCCGATGATCAGCGTGGCGATGAATCCCCGCCAGAACACCAGTTCCGCGGCCGCGAACTGCGCCGAGCCGAGCTTGACGCAGACGCCCATGCAGGCGAACAGCAGGCTTGCCGCGACCATCCAGAGTGACTGCATGAATGAAACGGGCGCCGGACAAGGCCCGGCGCCCGCATTGCCTTTCCTAGATCAAATGTGTTCGGCCATCACGCGCCGGTAGAACTCGTGGAAATGCTGCATGCCGTCTTCCATGGGCGACTGATAGGGGCCGACTTCGCTTCGCCCCTGTTTCATCAGCGCGCGGCGGCCGCGATCCATGCGCTCGCCGATATCGTCGTCCTCGATCGCGGTTTCCATGTAGGCGGCCTGCTCGGCCTTGATGAAGTCCGGCTCGAACAGGGCGATGTCCTCGGGATAATAAAACTCGACCACGTTCAGGGTCTTGTCCACGTCCTGCGGCACCAGTGTCGACACCACCAGCACATGGGGATACCACTCGACCATGATGTTCGGGAAATAGGTGAGCCAGATCGCGCCGTGCTTGGGCAACTCGCCGTTGTAGTAATCGAGTACGGCCTTGTGCCAGCGCTGATAGGTCGCCGAGCCCGGCTTCGCCAGCGAGGTGAGGCCGACGCGCTGCACCGAATACCAGTCGCCGAACTGCCAGGTCAGATCATCGCAAGTGACGAAGCCGCCCAGCCCGGGATGGTAGGGCGCGACGTGGTAGTCCTCAAGATACACCTCGATGAAGGTCTTCCAGTTGTAGTTGCACTGGTGCAGTTCGACGTGATGCAGCTTGTAGCCGGAAAAATCTAGTTCCCCCGCGACCTTCATGCCCGCCAGGTCGGCGTTGGCGGAGCGCGGCCCCTTGAACAGCAGGCCCTGCCAGTTCTCGAGTTTCTGCTTGGCCAGATTGAGGCAGGGATTGGCCGGAAAATGCGGCGCGCCGATCAGTTCGCCGCCGGCGTCATAGGTCCAGCGATGGATCGGGCAGACGATGTTCTTCGCGTTGCCGGCGCCTTGCAGCATGATCGCCTGGCGGTGACGGCAAACGTTGGACATCTCGTAGAAGCCGTCCGGCTGATGGACGACCATGCGCGCGTGGTCATGCCACTCCTGCGAGCGGTAGTCGTGCACCTCGGGAACCATCAACTCGTGGCCGACGTAGCCCGGGCCTGCATCAAAGATCAGCTTTTTCTCCAGCTCGAAAAGCTTTTCATCGAAGTACCACTCAACCGGAAACTGCGACGCTCCGGGTGAGAGGAGTGCGCGGGAGCCGACATCGGACATTATTCCGAACCTCCAAGAGGGTTTACCCGGAAACCGGAAACGGACGGAACATACCGTCAGAAGAGACAAACTGCGGGTCAAAACCAGCCGCGCAATTGTAGCCAATTTGACCAGAGGGCGCACCTTAGGCTATCTTTTCGCTTTTCCCTTGCCGCTGGTCACCGCTTTCGGCCAAGGCTTCACTCATGGCCACTAAACCGATCACTTCTCCCGACAGCGATTCAGCAACGGCAACCGCCCCGTCTTTCGAAAGCGCCCTCAACGAGCTGGAAAGCATCGTTGCCGCGATGGAGGCCGGGCAGATGCCGCTGCAGGATGCGCTGGACGCCTACAAACGCGGCATGGCACTGTTGCGCCAGTGTCAGGAAACCCTGACCGCGGCGGAACAGCAGATACGCATCCTCGATGCCAATGGGTTGCGCGACTTCGACGCCCGGACGGAAGCCGGCGACGCGGGCAGCGGCGAACAGGAAAGCTGAAACGCTCATGAATTTCCCGACCTGGATGTCCGGCATCCAGCAACGCACCGAGTCGGCCCTTGAAGCCGCCCTGCCCCCGCCGGCAATCGCCCCCGCGCGCCTGCACGAGGCGATGCGCTACGCCGTGCTGGGCGGCGGCAAACGCGTACGCCCGCTGCTGTGCCATGCTGCCGGCTCGATCTTCTACGCTGACAGCCGGGTACTCGACGCCGCGGCGATTGCCGTCGAACTGATCCACGCCTATTCGCTGGTGCATGACGACCTGCCCTGCATGGACGACGACGTCCTGCGCCGCGGCAAGCCGACCTGCCACGTCGAGTTCGACGAAGCGACCGCGCTGCTGGTCGGCGATGCCCTGCAAACCCAGGCCTTTCAAACGCTGTCGAATCGCCTCGAAGGCATTGCACCGGCCCGGCAACTCGACATGCTGCATCTGCTGGCGGTCGCCTCGGGATCGCGCGGCATGGCGGGCGGCCAGGCCATCGACCTCGCGGCTGTAGGCCAGCAACTGACCATCGGCGAGCTGGAATTCATGCATATCCATAAAACCGGCGCCCTGATCCGCGCCGCGGTGCTGCTCGGCGCCCATTGCGGCGAAGCCCAGCCCGATGCCCTGGAACGCCTCGGGCGCTTCGCCAATCGCATCGGTCTGCTGTTCCAGGTGGTCGACGATATCCTCGATGCCGAAGCGAGCACCGCAACGCTGGGCAAGACGGCCGGCAAGGACGCTGCACAGAACAAGCCAACCTATGTCAACATCCTCGGCGTGAGCGAAGCAAAGAACATGGCCAGCAAATTGAGACAGGACGCGCACGAGGTGCTGACGTCCTTCGGTGAATCCGCCATTCGTCTTCACCAACTCACCGACTTCATCGTCGAGCGGACTTTCTGATGACCCATCTCCTGCTCGACAGCATTCATTCCCCCGTCGATCTGCGCGCGCTGGAACGCGAGCAGCTGTTCCAGGTGGCCGACGAAATGCGGGCCTTCCTGCTCGAGTCGGTATCCAAGACCGGAGGGCATCTCTCCTCCAACCTCGGCACCGTCGAGCTGACGATCGCGCTGCATTATGTGTTCGACACCCCGGAAGACCGCCTGGTGTGGGACGTGGGCCACCAAACCTATCCGCACAAGGCGCTGACCGGCCGGCGGGCCGGCATGGAGCGCCTGCGCATGAAGGGCGGGGTTTCCGGCTTTCCGCGCCGGGTAGAGAGCGAATACGACACCTTCGGCGTCGGCCATTCATCGACTTCGATCTCCGCCGCGCTGGGCATGGCCGTCGCGGCACGCAACAAGGGCGAGGAACGGCGCGTCGCAGCCATCATCGGCGACGGCGCGATGTCCGCCGGCCAAGCCTTCGAGGCGCTGAACAACGCAGGCGTGATCGATGCCAACCTGCTCGTCATCCTCAACGACAACGACATGTCGATCTCGCCGCCGGTCGGCGCGCTCAACAAGTATCTGGCGCGCCTGCTTTCGGGCGGCACCTTCAATGCCGCGCGGCGCGCCGGCGAAAAGGTGCTGTCGGCGATGCCGACCGTGCTGGAGTTCGCCAATCGTGTCGAGGAGCACGTCAAGGGCATGATTTCGCCGGGCACCCTGTTCGAAGAGCTCGGCTTCAACTACATCGGCCCCATCGACGGCCATGACCTCGACGCCCTGATCCCGACGCTGCAGAACCTGCGCAAACTCAAGGGTCCGCAATTCCTTCATGTCATCACGCGCAAGGGGCAGGGCTACAAGCTCGCCGAAGTGGATCCGATCCTCTACCACGGTGTCGGCAAGTTCGATACCGTCAGCGGCATCGAGCCGGCCAAAGGCCCCGGGAAGCTCACCTACACCCAGGTATTCGGCGATTGGCTCTGCGATCAGGCTCAAGCCGACCCGCGCCTGATCGGCATCACGCCGGCCATGCGCGAGGGCTCGGGAATGGTGCGCTTCGCTCAGGAATTTCCCCAGCGCTACTTCGACGTCGGCATCGCCGAGCAGCATGCGGTCACCTTCGCCGGCGGCCTGGCCTGTGAGAACATGAAGCCGGTGGTCGCGATCTACTCGACCTTCCTCCAGCGCGCCTATGACCAACTGATTCACGACATCGCGTTGCAGAACCTGCCGGTCGTGTTCGCCATCGACCGGGGAGGACTGGTTGGCGCCGACGGCGCAACGCACAACGGCGCTTTCGATCTTTCCTACCTCACCTGCATTCCCAACATGGTGGTGATGACGCCGAGCGACGAGAACGAATGCCGCAAGATGCTCTCTACGGCCTTCCAGTTCAACGGCCCGAGCGCCGTGCGTTACCCGCGCGGCAGCGGGCCTGGTGCAGCCGTCGAGCCAGGACTGGAAACCTTGCCCCTGGGCAAGGGCGAAGTGCGACGGAAGGGCAAGCAGGTGGCCCTGCTGGCCTTCGGGTCCATGCTGACGCCCGCGCTGAAGGCAGGCGACACCCTCGACGCCACGGTCGCGAACATGCGCTTCGTCAAGCCGCTGGACGCCGAGCTCGTCCTTCAACTCGCGGCGAACCATGATCTGCTGGTGAGCGTCGAGGAAAACGCCCTGATCGGCGGTGCCGGTGCCGAGGTTGCCCGAGTCCTCGAGTCATCCGGCTTGCGTACCCCGCTGTTGCGTCTCGGCCTGCCGGACAAGTTCATCGACCACGGCGACGCGGCATTGCTGCTGGCAGAAATCGGGCTGGACGACGTCGGTATCGTGCGCAGTGTGGCAGCGCGACTCGCTGCAGAAAGTAATAGTTGAGTAAATCTGTCGGATAATGGTATAGTTCTGGTCAGGACTTAACCTACAACCGAGAAGCGACATGAATTGCAGGGATCCCATGGCTCCACCCCAAAAAACAGTTATTGCAGACGTTCAGAGCACCGCCGATTCGCGGCAGTTGCCGATCAACAAGGTCGGCATCAAGGACATCCGGCATCCATTCAAGGTGCTGGACAAGACCGGAGGCGTGCGCCACACCGTTGCGACGTTCAACATGTATGTCGGACTGCCCCACAATTTCAAGGGCACCCACATGTCCCGATTCGTGGAAATCCTCAATGTGCACGAGGACGAGATCTCGGTCGAGAGCTTCGAAGCCATGCTGCGCGAAATGGTGAGCCGACTGGAGGCCGAGACCGGCCATCTTGAGATGAGCTTCCCCTATTTCATCAACAAGGTCGCCCCGGTTTCCGGCGTCAAGAGCCTGATGGACTACGAGGTCACCTTCATCGGCGAAATCATCGAAGGGGGCCGCTACCGGCAAACTATCAAGGTGGTGGTGCCCGTCACCAGCCTTTGCCCCTGCTCGAAGAAGATATCCGACCGTGGCGCGCACAACCAGCGCTCACACGTCACGATCACCGCCACCACCAACCAGCTGGTCTGGATCGAGGATTTAGTCCGCATGGCGGAAACCCAAGCCTCCTGCGAGCTCTATGGCTTGCTGAAGCGTCCCGACGAGAAGTACGTCACCGAACGGGCCTACGACAACCCGAAGTTCGTCGAAGACCTGGTGCGCGACGTTGCCGGCGCCTTGAACGCCGACCCGCGCATCGATGCCTATGTAGTGGAGAGCGAAAACTTCGAGTCCATCCACAACCACTCGGCCTACGCGCTGATCGAGAACAACAAGAAGCGCTACTGATCGGCGCCCAATCAAAACGGGCCACCCGGCTATCGCCGGGTGGCCCGTTTTTTTGTTTCTGTGCAGCGCTGTATCAAACTCTGCGCGTCAGCTTTTCCTTGATGCGTGCCGACTTGCCGGAGCGATCGCGCAGGTAATACAGTTTGGCGCGGCGTACGTCACCGCGGCGCTTGACCTCGATGCTCGCAATCAGCGGCGAGTAGGTCTGGAAGGTGCGCTCGACGCCCTCGCCGGAGGAAATCTTGCGCACGATGAAGTTCGAATTGAGGCCGCGATTGCGCTTGGAGATGACCACGCCTTCGAAGGCCTGAACGCGCTTGCGATCGCCTTCGACGACATTCACATTGACGATCACGGTATCGCCGGGCGCGAACGCCGGCACGGTCTTGCCCAGTCGGGCGATTTCTTCGTTATCGAGTTGCTGAATCAGGTTCATTGCTTTACTCCATCAAGTTATGGCTGCGGATAACACCCGCCAACCTCTCGTACAGAGCAGGGCTTGTCGCCCTGATGCACGCCGTTTCTACTTGCCTTCCCGCTGAAACTCAGCCAGCAGTTCTGCTTCTTCCCGGCTCAGCTCCCTCACCTCAAGAAGGTCAGGACGCCTTCGCCAAGTCCGCCCCAGCGCCTGTTTCAGGCGCCAGCGCCGGATTCTTTCGTGGTTGCCGGACAACAACACGTCCGGCACCGCAGATCCTTCGTACACCTCCGGCCGCGTGTAGTGCGGACAGTCCAGCAAGCCTGCGGCAAACGAATCCTCAATTGCCGAAGCTTCATCATTCAATGCACCCGGCAGTTGTCTGATGCAGGCATCCATCAAGGCCATCGCCGCCAGTTCGCCGCCGGAAAGAACAAAATCGCCCAGCGACAGCTCTTCATCCACGCAGCGTTCAATCAGCCGCTCATCAATTCCTTCGTAGCGGCCGCAGAGCAAAATCGCCCCATCGCTTTCCGCCAGTTCCGCCACACGCCGCTGGTCAATCCGCGCGCCTTGTGGCGAAAGATAAATCACTTTCGCCGTACCGCCGGCGCCGACTTCTGCCGCCGCCTTTGCTGCCGCTTTTGCCTCGCTGATCGCCTGCTCCAGCGGCGAGGCCATCATCACCATCCCGGGGCCGCCGCCGTAGGGCCGGTCATCCACCGTTCGATGCACATCCTGCGTCCACTGGCGAGGATTCCAGCATTCGATCTGCCACAGTCCCCGATCCAGCGCGCGCCGGGTAATTCCCGACGCCGTCAGCGCCGCAAACATCTCGGGGAACAGCGTGATGACATCGAAGCGCAAGCTCACCAGTCGCTATCCCAGTCGGCGTGGATTGTTCCACCCGGAATATCCACCACCTTCACTACATGTTCAACGAAGGGCAGCAATCTCTCTCGGTCGCCGTCCACTACCACCAGCACCTCGTTCGCGCCCGTCTCGATCAGAGACTTGACCCGGCCAAGGGGCTGGTCCTGCATATTCACTACAGCCAGGCCGATCAGATCGGCCCAGTAGTACTCATCCTGCGCCGGCGGCGGCAGCGCCTCGCGCGGCGCACCAAAATAGCAACTGCCCAGCGCTTCGGATGCGTCCCGATTGTCGATGCCGGCAAGCTTCGCCACGACACCATCGCCGTGCAGTTTGACGGCCTCGAGATCATGCACCTTCCAGCTTTCGGCGGGAGCATCGACATCCGCAGAAAGCCACCACTGCGTCATGTTCCGCCACGCCTCGGGGTCATCACCAAAAGGATGAATCCGCAGCCAGCCTTGCACTCCAAACGGGGCGACGATGCGCCCCAAAACAATCATGCGGCTTAGGCGGCCTTTGTCGCCGCTGCCTGCTTGACCAGACGCGCGGCGGTAGGCGACAGCTGTGCGCCGTGCCCCTGCCAGAACGCCAGACGTTCGGTATTGATCACCAGCCCGTTTTCATTGGCGGCGGCGACAGGATTGTAGTAACCGATGCGCTCAATGAAGCGCCCATCGCGGCGGTTGCGCGAATCGGCTACCACCATATTGAAGAAAGGGCGCTTCTTGGCACCGCTGCGGGCGAGACGAATAACAACCATGGTGTTCTCTTGAAAAGCGGGAAAGCCGGCGATTTTATTGCAAAAAGCCGGAGAAAACAAGGCATAGCGTTCGACGATTGGCCGGCTTAAGCTCTCAAAACCGGCCGAAGCCATCAACTGTCGGGCAGAGAGAACACCTCGCGGATGGTCTGTTGGATGGCGAGCGCCGCCTGGCGCGGATTCACCGCCTGGCGGATCGGGCGGCCGACCACAATATAGTCGGCACCGTTTCTGAACGCTTGGGCGACATCGACGGTACGTTTCTGGTCGTCCACCGGCTTGTTCTCGACCGGTCGAATGCCGGGGGTGACCACCATCAGCTTGTTGCCCAATTCACGCCGGATCATCGGTGCCTCGAGGCCGGACGAGACGATGCCATCCACCCCCGCGGCCAAGGCCCGGCGTGCGCGCGAGAGCACCAGCTGCTCCACGTCGCAGGCGAATCCGAGATCGTCCAGATCGCCTCGATCGAGGCTGGTCAGCACCGTGACGGCCAGAATCTTGAGATCGCCCTTGTCCTTCACCGCCGCTTCCATGATGGCCTGATTGCCGTGGATGGTGGCGAATGTGGCTCCGCTACCTGCCAGTGCCCTCACCGCGGAACGCACGGTTTCCGGAACGTCGAAAAACTTCAGATCGACAAAGACCTTCTTGCCCTGACTCACGAGCCACTGCAGCAGTTCGAAATAGCCGTCGGTCATGAACAGTTCCAGCCCGATCTTGTAGAACACCACTGCATCGCCCAACTCGGTCACCAGGTCGCGCGCGGCCTCGGCGTCAGGGACGTCGAGTGCGACGATCAGGCGATCCGTGGGTTCGATCGGCTTGGCGGACAGCAGGCTGGTCATCTCGGGTACCTCGCAACGTGGCAAAAGAAAATGCGTCCGGATTCTACTAGAATCGTGTTTCACCCAAGGCCATTCAGCTCGCCATGCGCCGCAAGAAGATTCCTCCGCCGCCGCCTATCCAGCTACAGCAAGCCTTGGATTGGCTCGCCGAGCCCCAGCAGGGAGATCCCCTGCTCGATCTG
Source organism: Sulfuritalea sp. (assembly GCA_041648855.1). Lineage (GTDB taxonomy): Bacteria > Pseudomonadota > Gammaproteobacteria > Burkholderiales > Rhodocyclaceae > Sulfuritalea. Next base: position 10,736 of record JBAZOF010000041.1, read on the forward strand.
GTGCCCTTGCGAAATCACATCGCCGCGCTTGGACTTCTGAAACTTCCGCTGCGAAGCCGCATCAAGATAGGCGAGCTGCTGCAACAGCGCGCCGAACGAATTGATGAGGCGCTCATTCCACTGTTGCTCGACGTCAAGCTGCCATTGCCTGTACACCTTGGCACCGTCGCTCAAGGCTTGATCGCCCTGCGAGCAGAACTGGGTGAAGCCTGGCTGAAGATTGCCGAGGACATCAATCCGCGGAGTCTTGCCGGCATTCGCCGCAGCGGCCCGCAAATCTGCCTGCAAGGAATTTTCAACCTGTCGCGGCAGCTCGTCGCCACCTTGCTGACCGCGACCCCCACGCCAATCGGCTTCTGGCGCAACGCGCAAGCGCTCTATCATCGCGCTCACGAGTCCGTCGACCCGACAGCGACCCTGCCCGCCGAAATGAGCGCCATCGATGCCCGCTTCAAGGCCATGCTGGCACTCAACGCAGCACAACCCGAGGGGCTCGCGCCGCGTGAAATCGCCTTTCTTGCCGATTATCTCCAGGCCAACGCGATGGCCACACGCATCGACGTGCTCCGTCCCGAGACGGCCGGCGACTGGTTCTGGCTCAACGCGAATATAGACCAGCCGCCGATCGCCCTCGAACGCGTAGGACCTGACGGCGGCCCCTGTCTCTACTTCCGTTTTGGCGAACTTGCCGACGTGGCTACCCGGCATCTCGATCAGTTGAGCGATGGAGTGCCTCCGTTGTCGCTCGGCCTGCCACTTCAGGCCGCCGGCGCCGACTACCGCAATGCGCTGGAACGCGCTCGTCAATGCTGGACTGCCCCAAGACGGCGGAACTTCAATCGCCGCCCGCAAACCCTGCCGGTGGAGGTCTGTACGCAACTGAGTACCTTGTGGTCGGCTCTCGGCAGCGACTCCCAGCTCGAACCGAATTCACGCGAATGCGAACTGACCTACAGTGACTGGACGCTGGTCAACGAAGGGCCGGCAGGCTATGCGATCGTACATGTCGTCGGCGAGGTCACCGGCATCGTGCCAGGTTGTGCCGTGGGTCTGCGCACGGGTGCCGGCGCTGCCTGGCAGATCTGCCTCGTACGCTGGGCTCGCAGCAAGAGCAGCAGCCATGTCGAGTTGGGCCTGGAAGTCCTGGCGCCATCGGCACAGCCAATACGGATACAAGCCTTGACCACCCGGAATCCGGAGCCACCGATACCTGCACTACTGCTGCCGGCGCTGCCGAGCCTCAACCGCGGTGAAGCGATTCTTGCCGTGCGGGGCAACTACAACGCGCGTCCATTCACGCTGCTGCAGGAACACGAGACTCGCTTGCGGATCGTCGAATGCATGCCGCACCGGAGCCTCATCGAAACTTCCAGCATCGAAGTCTTCGAGTTCATTCGAAACCCCGCTGCCAATTAGGCGCGTGAGGATTGCGGCAATTCGGCGACCAACAGGGCGCCGATCAGAATCACACTCCATGACGCGTAGAGCCAGATCAGAAACATCGGGATGGCAGAGAAGGCGCCGTAGACCACTGCGTTGACCGTAAATCCGGTCGCAATATAGAGCGTGAAGAGTTTCTGCAGCCCGGCAAAGCCCAGCGCCGCCATCGCCCCGCCAAAGCCTGCATGCCAGGCGTTTACAGGCTTGTTGGGTACGCCCCAATACAGCAAACCGAACAGGGCCGTGGTGAACGCGAAGGGCAACAGACTCCTGATCACGAAATTCGTCACCCAATACGGCTCATCGACGAAGCCAAGCGACACGCCGGCGACGAACGAGATTCCCGCGAGGCTGGCACCGAATACCAGCGGTCCGAGCAGCAGCGCAAGACCATGAATCGCCAGGCGTCGCAATAGGGGCCGGCTGGCCTTGACTCGCCATATATGGTTGAAAGCCCGTTCAATGGTCAGCATCTGCAGCAAGGCCGTCGCTCCCAGCACCGCGATACCGACAAAGGTCACCTGCCCGGCGCGTGAGGCAAACTGGCCAATGTACTTGACGATGATGACGCCGGCCTTGTCAGGCAGCAGATTGGCAAGGAGAAACTTTTGCAGCGCCGCACCGAGGCCGACGCCGACGGGGAACAATGAAATCAGCGCAACCGCGGCAGCGATCATCGGCACCAGGCCAATCAGGGTGGCGAAGGAAAGCGCCGCTGCAGTCTGCGCGCAATGCTCGCCATGAAACCGGCGCGTCGTACGTACGACCAGCCGAAAGGGTGCCAGTAGCCACATATAATGCAATTCTACTGGAGGTCGAATGATGCAGAAGGCAGGCGCAACGCGCGAGATTCTTGTTCTGTACTACAGTCACCATGGCTCGGTACGCGAACTGGCTCGGCACATCGCCCATGGCATCGAACAGACGCCGGGAATCGTGGCGCGCCTGCGCACCGTACCCAGGATATCGGCAGTCTGCGAAGCGACGGAACCCTCCGTGCCGGACGCGGGCGCTCCCTATGTCGAGGCCAGAGACCTCGAAGAATGCATCGGCCTCGCACTGGGCAGTCCCACCCGTTTCGGCAACATGGCAGCGCCGCTGAAGTATTTCCTCGACTCCACCAGCGGCTTGTGGCTGAAAGGCGGGTTGGCGGGCAAACCAGCAGTGGTGTTTACCTCAACCACGACGATGCATGGCGGTCAGGAGTCCACGCTGTTGTCGATGATGCTGCCCCTTCTGCACCACGGCATGATGATTCTCGGAATTCCCTACACCGAGCCGGCACTCTCGCAGACGCGCGAGGGCGGGACGCCCTACGGCGCGAGCCACGTCAGCGGAAGCGACGGCACCACGGCCGCCAGCGAACATGAAAAGCTGCTGGCCATCGCGCTCGGACGCCGTCTGGCCGAAACCGCGAAGAAACTCACCGCATGAATCCCTGGTTCAACCGCCTGTCCGCGACCAGCCTCGTCGGCTTGCTGTTTCTCTGCCTTGTCTGGGAACTCTGGCTGGCGCCGCTGCGTCCCGGCGGCTCGATGCTGGCTCTGAAAGCCTTGCCGCTGCTGCTGCCGCTGTTCGGTATCCTTCGCGGCAAACGCTACACCCATCAATGGACCTCCATGCTGGCATTGGCCTACCTTACGGAAGGCTTGGTGCGCGCGACTTCGGATCAGGGCACCAGCCAGATGATGGCGATGGCCGAAACCGTCCTGGCGACGCTGCTGTTCGCCGGCTGCCTCGGCTACGCTCGTGTTGCTGCTCCGTCAAGAACCGTCAAATCTGCGGGTTGAGCTTTTCCTGCCCGGAGCACAGTTTGTTGAGGGCGTTGATATAGGCCTTCGCCGAAGCGACCACGATATCCGTATCGGCGCCCTGACCATTCACGATCCGGCCGTCTTTCGACAGGCGCACCGTCACCTCTCCCTGCGCATCAGTGCCCGTGGTGATGGCATTCACCGAGTAGAGCAGCAGCTCGGAACCGCTCGCAGCAACGATTTCGATCGCCTTGAACGTAGCATCGACAGGACCGCTGCCGCTCGATGCCGCCTGCTGTTCTGCGCCTCCCGCAGAGAGCGTGAGACGAGCCTGTGGCGCTTCGCCGGTTTCCGAGTGGAACATCGACGACACGAGTTTGTAGTGCTCGTCATCGGGCAGAACCATCTCGTCACTCATCAGCGCATGCAGGTCCTCGTCAAAAATCTCGTGCTTCTTGTCAGCAAGCTCCTTGAAGTGCGTGAAGGCTGTATTCAGTACCTGTTCGCTTTCCACCTCGATGCCGAGTTCCTTCAGGCGCGCCTTGAACGCTGTGCGCCCGGAATGCTTGCCGAGCACCAGTTTGTTGGCGTTCCAGCCGACGTCTTCGGCCCGCATGATCTCGTAGGTTTCGCGGTGTTTCAGCACCCCATCCTGATGGATGCCGGACTCATGGGAAAACGCGTTGGCGCCGACGATCGCCTTGTTCGGCTGCACCGGGAATCCGGTGATGCTGGATACCATCTTGGATGCAGCGACGATCTGCGTGGTATCGATCCGTGTGATGCAGGGAAACACATCCTGCCGGGTGTGAACCGCCATGACGATTTCCTCCAGGGCGGCATTGCCGGCGCGCTCGCCAAGACCGTTGATGGTGCATTCCACCTGGCGCGCCCCCGCCATCACGGCGGCAAGACTGTTGGCCACCGCCAAGCCGAGGTCGTTGTGGCAATGCACCGACCAGATCACCTTGTCGGAATTAGGAATTCGTTCGCGTAACTGGCGGATTCGCTCGGCATATTGTTCCGGAACGTTGTAACCCACGGTATCGGGAATGTTGATGGTGGAAGCGCCTTCCTTGATCACCGCTTCGATGATGCGGCAGAGGAAATCAAGTTCGGACCGTCCCGCGTCCTCGCAGGAAAATTCGACATCGTCGATCCCGTTGCGCGCAAAACGGACTGCATGCTGCGCAGCCACCAGCACGTCATCGGGCGACATGCGCAGCTTCTTTTCCATGTGAATCGGGCTGGTCGCAATGAAGGTGTGGATGCGCCCGGATTTCGCCGGCTTGACCGCCTCAAGCGCCCGCGAGATGTCCTTGTCGAAGGCACGGCACAGCCCCGCTATCGTCGAATCCTTGATGGCTTCGGCGACTGCCCTGACCGCTTCAAAATCGCCGTTGGATGCAGCCGGGAAACCCGCCTCGATGACGTCAACGCGCATCCGCTCAAGCTGACGGGCAATCCGCAGCTTTTCCTCCTTGGTCATGGAGGCACCAGGGCTTTGTTCGCCATCGCGCAGGGTCGTATCGAAAATAATCAAATGTTCCTTGGACATGATTGTCTCCTGGGGCAAATCAAAAATAGCTTATGCCTCCCCTCGCAGGGCGGGCACTATGAACAACCGAATTGTGGGGGGGGGGGTTATTTAGCGCGCGC
>JBAZOF010000042.1:0-15299 GCA_041648855.1 Sulfuritalea sp.
TCCACGAGGCGGCGGAATCGCTGACGGTTCTGTTCGCCGAGAAGCACGTCACGCTGGAGCTGGAAGGATGCGAGCCCGGGCTTGTCGTGCTCGCCGATCGCGACCGGTTGATGCAGGTCATGGTGAATCTGCTGTCGAATGCGCTCAAGTTCGTTCCGGCGGGCACGGGGTGTGTGAAAGTCGGCGCTGACGGCACGGCGAACGAAGTGCGCGTCAGTGTCATCGACAACGGCCCGGGGATCCAGGTTCAGGATCAGGAGGTGATTTTCGACAAGTTCCACCAGGGCGCGGCGACCACCGACGTTCTGACCGACAAGCCGCAGGGTACCGGCCTCGGCTTGCCGATCAGCCGCCAGATCATCGAGTATTTCAACGGCCGGCTATGGGTCGAAAGCACGCCGGGCGCCGGGGCACGCTTTGTGTTCACGCTGCCGCGGCAGGCGGGCGATAATGGCAACGGAGAATCGCCGGGAGGAAATTCGTGAGCTATCGCATCCTGATCGTCGATGACGAGCCGAACATCGTCATTTCGCTCGAGTATCTGATGAAGAAGGAAGGTTTTCAGGTCGCCGTGGCGACCGACGGCGAGGCTGCGCTGCAGCAGGCTTTGTCATTCCTTCCCGACCTGATCCTGCTCGACATCATGATGCCGAAGAAATCCGGCTTCGAGGTCTGTCAGGCCTTGCGCGCCGATCCGGCGCTGGCAGCCGTGAAAATCATCATGCTCACCGCCAAGGGCCGCGAGACCGAGGTCGCCAAGGGGCTGGCGCTGGGCGCCGATGCCTACATCACCAAGCCGTTCTCGACCAAGGACCTCGTCCTTCAGATCAAGTCCTTGCTGGGATGAAGGCAAAGTTTCGCTTCATGGTCGCCGCCTGCGTGCTGGGGCTGCTGATGACCGGGCCCTTCGCGCTGACTGCGGTCCTGCTGCTGGCGGACGCCAAGGACGCGGAACGTGCCGCATTTGCCGAATTCCTGATCCCGCGCCTGCCGCTCGGCGGCCTGATGACCCTGCTTGGTTTCATCGGCGGCCTGATCCTCTTGCGCAGCCTGTTCCAGCAGTATGTGCATGGCCTGTTGCGCATGGCCGAGACACTGCGCCTGATGCTGGGTGCCAATCGCAACTTTCGTGTTGCGCCCGAAGGCCCTCCCGAAGTGCGCGAACTGGCGCGCGCCGCCAACGATCTGGCGCAGCAGCGCGACGAGCTGCTGAACGACGTCGAAGAGCAGATCAGAAGTGCCAAGGCAACGGTGGAGGAGGAGAAGAACCGCCTCGCCGCCCTGATGTCGGAACTGGCCATGGGCGTCATCGTCTGCAACCTCGACGGCCGCATCCTGCTCTACAACAGCCGCGCGCGGCTGCAGTTCAAGGCCCTGTCGCAGGGGCCGACGTCGATGAGCGGCGGCGCGCTGATCGGCCTCGGGCGATCGATCTTCTCCATTCTCGAGCGCGGGCAGATCACCCATTCGCTGGAGAATATCCAGCAGCGGCTGCGCAAGGGCAGCGCCGAGCCAACGGCGAATTTCATTACCTCGACGCGCGGCGGGCAGTTGCTTAGGGCGCAGATGGCTCCTGTGCTCGGCTCCGCCGAGCGGGCTGAAAATTTGGGCAATCCCCCCGGCCCCCTTTCCGAGAAAGGGGGTGACGAAGTTAGTTCGCAGGCTGCGCCTGCTCAAGGGGTGTCGGCGACGACGATGGTGGGGGCCGAGCTTCACGTCACCGGCTACGTGCTTACCATCGAAAACATCACGCGGAATTTCGAGCGCGAGGCGGAGCGTGACCAGGCGCTGCAAGCGCTGACCGACGGCAACCGGGCGGCGCTGGGCAACATTCGCGCCGCGGTGGAGACGCTGCTCGATTCGCCCGAGATGGAGACCGACACCCGCGAACGTTTCACGCGCGTGATCGCGGATGAGGCCGCGGCGATGAGCAGCAAACTCGAAGCCACCATGAGCCGCTTCGCCGATTCGCTGAAGACGCGCTGGCCGCTGGAAGACGTGCTGGGCATCGATATCCTCGCCGCGGCGGCGCGCCGCATCGAAGACCGGCTGCAACTGCCGATCAAGCACGAAGACCAGGACACGGAGCTGTGGATGCGGGTGGACAGCTTCGCCCTGATCCAGGCCATCACCTTCCTCGCCTCGCGCCTGCAGGATCACTACGCCATTCGCGAGTTGCGCCTGCGGCTGTCCGCCGAAGGCAGGATGGTCTTCGTCGACCTGATCTGGTCGGGCACCACGATATCTTCGGAGACCCTCTACACATGGGAACTGGAGCCGATGACCGTCGGCGTCGAGACCAGTCCGCTGACGCTGCGCGACGTGATCGACCGTCACGGCGGCGAGATCTGGTACCAGCGCGACAAGGCCGTGCATAGCGCCTTCTTCCGCATCGTCCTGCCTGCGGCAGTAACGCCCGAGGCACCGGCGACCGACCAGGCGCAGCATCTGCACAGCGACAGCCGGCCGGAGTACTACGATTTCGACCTGTTTGCCACGCGCGATGCCGCAGGGTCCGGCATCGACCCCGAGCGCCGGCTGACCGATCTCGCCTATTCGGTGTTCGACACCGAAACCACCGGCCTGCAGCCCTCCGCGGGCGACGAGATCATCCAGCTGGGCGCCGTGCGCATCGTGAACAATCGCCTGCTGCGGCAGGAAATATTCGATCAGCTGGTCGACCCGGTGATTCCGCTGAAGCCCGAGGGCATCCCGATTCACGGCATCACCGAGGCCATGGTGAATGGCCAGCCCAAGCTGGATGCGGTGCTTCCCGCCTTCCATGAATTCTGTGCCGAGACGGTCCTGGTCGCGCACAACGCAGCGTTCGACATGCGTTTCTTCCAGTTGAAGGAAGACAGCCTCGGCGTGCGCTTCACCCAGCCCGTGCTGGACACCCTGCTGCTTTCGGCAGTGCTTCATCCCAACCAGGAATCGCATCGGCTGGAGAGCATTGCCGAGCGTCTGGGCATCAACGTCATCGGTCGCCACACCGCGCTGGGCGACGCCTATGTCACCGGCGAAGTATTCCTCAAGATGATTCCGCTGCTGGCGGACATGGGCATCGTGACCCTGCGGCAGGCACTCGACGCCTCGCAGCAGACCTGGTTCGCGCGAGTGAAATATTGAATCCGATGAACAGCGAAGTCCTGCCCCAGGCCGGCGCCATTGCCGCGACATCCGCCCGCATCGCCGGCGCTGCGGATGTCGCCACGCTGGCGGCGTGCGCCGCCGCGGCGCGCGACCTGGCCGTCGCCTTGCACCAGGAGGAAGCCGGCGCGGCGCTGGTGACCGGAGTCCTCTCCCGGTTCAACGACGCCATCGTGGTGCGGTTGCTGGACTTGCTGGCGCTGCGCTTTCGCCTGCCGCCGACGCGCTGGTGCTGGCTCGGCCTCGGTTCGGAAGGGCGCCTGGAGCAGACCCTGACGACCGATCAGGACAACGGGTTGGTGTTTTCGGCCAGCGACGACGGCGAGGCGCGGCGCCTGCGCGAACTGTTTCTACCCTTTGCCCGCGAGGCGAACCAGGCCCTGGCCGAATGCGGCTTTCCGCTCTGCGACGGCGAGGTGATGGCCGGCAATCCTCGCTGGTGCCTGTCGCAGTCCGAATGGCTGGAGGGCTTTACCGCCTGGGTGCGCACGCCCGAGCCCGAGGCCCTGCTCAATGCCGCAATCTTCTTCGATTTCCGGCCGCTGGCCGGCGACGATCAATTGGCTGCGGAGCTGCGCCGCGCCTTGTCGAATCTCACGCGCGGCAACGAGATATTTCTGCGCATGATGACGGTCAACGCGCTGGCGGCGCAGCCGCCGCTGGGACGCCTGCGCGATTTCGCCATCGCCGCCGAATCCGGCGGCGCGATCGACCTGAAGAAATTCGGCTCGCGCATCTTCGTCGATGCGGCGCGCATCCTGGCGCTCGGCGCCGGCATCGCGGCAACGGCGACTGCGCCACGCCTGCGCCGGGTCGCGGCGGAGGGCGCCATGACGTCGGCCGATGCGGATGCGGCGGTGCACGCCTTCCATGCACTGCAAGGCCTGCGCCTCGCGGCGCAAGCCGGCGCCGCGAGCGCCGGCCAGGCACCAGGCAATCTGCTCGATCCCGAGCGCCTCAACCAGTTCGACCGCCGCGTCCTGCTTGAGGGACTGCGTCAGGCGCGCACATTACAGCAAGGGCTGAAGACCCGTTACCACATCGAAACCTGAACCGAGGAAACCCCATGACAGTCGAAACCCGCGGAGGTATTCCGACCTTCCCGCACCGTCTCTTCCGTTTCCGCAATCGAGGATGAATCCGCAATGAGTGAAACCCAACAGGCCCGTACCACGAGCTACCGCCCCAACCTGCACAGTCCGCTCGCCGCGCTCGCGCGCAAGAAGCCGATCACCGCCACGCCCGAGACCCCGCTGCGCGAGGCCGTGCTGGCAATGGCGGAGAACCGCGTCGGCTCCATCATCGTCGTCGAGCCCGAGAGCGGCCGCCCGCTCGGCATCTTCACCCTGCGCGACCTGCTGCACCGCGTCGCCGCCAAGTCCTGCGACCTCGACCAGATGGTGATGTCGGTGATGAGCGACACAGGCCTGCTCATGCTCAACTGGCGGTCTACCATCTACCAGGCCGCGCTGGTCATGGCGCGCCACGGCGTACATCACGTGATCATCGTCGATGCCGCCGGCAAGCTCACCGGCATCGTGTCGCAGGAGGACATCTACGAGCTGCAAAGCGGCGGCGGCAAGGCGATCTCCGGTGCCATTCGCACCGCGCGCGACATGAACGCCCTGGTGGCGGCAGCCGAGGGCATCCGCCGGCTGGCGGTCGGCATGCTGGCCGAGGGAGTCGCTGCCGAGCAGTTGACGCAGCTGATTTCCAACCTCAACGACCACCTGACCGTGCGCATTGTCGAATTGACGCGCAACGAGTTCGAACTTCCCAGGGTGGAATGGTGCTGGCTCGCCTTCGGCTCGGAGGGGCGCTTCGAGCAGACCCTGTCGACCGACCAGGACAACGGACTGGTGTTCGCTGCGCCGGAGGAGGATGCGGCTGCGGTGCGCGAGGCCTTCCTGCCCTTTGCGCGCGCCGTCAACGAGCGGCTGGCGCAGTGCGGCTTCCCGTTGTGCAAGGGCAACGTCATGGCCGGCAACCCCGAGCTGTGCCTGTCGGTGTACGAGTGGCATACCAAGTTCGGCGGCTGGATGCGTGCCAACAGCCCGCAAGCACTGCTCGACGCCACGATTTATTTCGATTTCCGCGCCATTTATGGCGAAGAGGAACTCGCCGACCAGTTGCGCGAATGGGTGCTGAAACGCGTGCCCAGCGAAACCCTTTTCCTGCGCTTCATGGCCGGCAACGCCGTCCAGATCGAGCCGCCGATCGGTTTCATTCGCGAGTTCACCTTCGACAAGAACCCGGACTTCCCGCACACCCTCGACCTCAAGGCCGCCGGCGCGCGCCTCTTCGTCGATGCCGCACGCATCCTCGCGCTCGCCAACGGGGTGACCGAGACGGGGACCGCGCAGCGCCTGCGCGCGCTGGCCGCACGCGGCAAGCTGGGGGGCGACGACGTCAACGCGATCATCGAGAGCTTTTTCTTCATCCAGCAGTTGCGCCTGAAGAACCAGCAGGGCGACATCAGCGAGGGCGCCGCCAACCGCGTCGACCCGGACCGCCTCAACGAGCTGGACCGGCTGGTGCTGCGCGAGGCCTTCAAGCAGGCCAAGCGGCTGCAGTCGCGGCTTCAGCTCGAGTACCGGCTTTAACGCGTATGGCTGCGAAAACCACCCACCGATGATGAAAAACGCGAAAGGCGAATTGAAGGCCCGCCCCTCCCGTCCTCCCCTCGCGGGGAGGCTTCTGATCTGCTCGCTTCGCTCGACTGTCACCCGTCGCTGCGAACGAGCTATTCCGCGTTAAATGGCAGAGGTTTCCGTCCCGCTGCGCACCCCGCTGTTCCGCGGCGAGCGGCGCCTGCGCATCGCCCTGGTCGGATTGCCGGGCGGCGGCAAGACGACGCTGTTCGACGCGGTGTCGAGCACCGCGCCGCACCGCGGGGAGCTGACCGGCACGCATCGCGTCTATCGCGAGTGCACGGTGCAGATCGGCCTGGACGAGGCCAGCGTGGTCGATCTGCCGAGCATCCATTCCCTGCATCACTTGCAGGGTGACGATCTTTCGGCACTGAAATATCTGCTCTGGGGTGACGATCGTCCCCCGGTTTCCGTGCACGAACAGTCCGGTCCGCCAGCGCCCCTGGCGCCACCCGACCTGATCATCCAGGTGATCGATGCCACCAGCCTGCAAGGCCATCTCGAACTGACGCTCGAACTGAGCCAGTTGGGCCGGCCCATGGTGCTTGCCCTGAACCACATGGACGAGGCGGCTGAAAAGGGGCTCTACATCAACTTCAAGGCCCTGGAACAACTGCTGGGCATGCCGGTGGTGCCAACGGTGGCATTGATGGGGCAGGGCATCGCACAACTGTTCGGCGCCGCCGTGAATGCGGCGCGCGAGGCCATCTGTCCCCTGCCGCAGCCGCCAAGCCGGCACATTGCGGAGAGCCTGCGGTCGCTGACGGCGGCGCTGAACCGCCCCGAGATCCATGCCGCGTTTCGCCTGCCGCACCCCTTGTTGTTGACGCACTTCGCCGCCCATGACGGCTTCGTCGAGGATGAACTGCGTCAGCATTTTCCTGGGTTGTCGCCGCAGCTGGAGGCCTTGCGTGAAGCGGCGGGACTGCGCTTGCCGCGGCCGCTGGCGGAGGAACTGCATGCCGACCGCCACCATCGCGCGGCGACCGTGGTCGAGGCGGCGTTGCGCATGGGGGCGCCGGCCCAGGGTTACGGTGCGCACGACTGGCGCTACTGGCTCGACGAACTGTTCCTCCATCCGCGGTGGGGACTGATCGGCGGCCTCGCCGTGTTTGCCGCGGTGCTCTTCGTGGTGTTCGAGATCAGTGGCTGGATCGATTCGATGACCACAGTACGCCTGACCGCGGCCTTCGCCGACTGGCAGCCGCAATCGACCGGCGGCGTGGTCGGCCGTGCCGTGCTCGACGGCCTGATCGGGCTGGTCGGCATCGTGGTGCCTTACATGATTCCGCTGGTGATGCTGCTGGTGACGCTGGAAGAAGCCGGACTGATGCACCGCATCGCCTTCGTCGTCGATCGCGGTTTCCACCAGATCGGCCTGCACGGCGGCGTCGCCGTGCCCTTCCTGCTCGGACTGGGCTGCAACGTGCCGGCCATCTCAGGCGCCGCGACGGCCACCACCGGCCGCGAACGCGTGATCGCCTCGGTGCTGATCACCTTCGTGCCCTGCTCGGCACGTTCCGCCATCATCCTCGCCATTGCCGGCAAGTATCTCGGGGCTACCGGCGTGGTCGGCATCTTCGCCCTGACCCTGATCGTGATTGCCGTCATGGGCCGCGTGCTTTCGCGCCGCGATCGCGAACCCGGCCCCGGTCAGGTGCAGGAAATTCCCGCCTATGCGCTGCCGACCTGGCGCGTCCTGCTGGGCGAAACCTGGGCCCGTACCAGCGACATCCTCACCATCGTGACGCCCTTGCTGGTGGGCGGCAGCGTGGTCCTGGCGCTGCTGAATCACGTCGGCGCCGACAGCCTGATCAACACCCTGCTGATGCCGGTGACGGTCTGGTGGCTGGGCCTGCCCCTGGCGCTCGGCGTGCCGCTGCTGTTCGGCGTGCTGCGCAAGGAGCTCTCGCTGCTGATGATCTATCAGGCGCTGGGCACCCAGGAAATAGGCGGCCTGCTCGGGTCGGTACAGCTCGTTACCCTGCTGCTGTTCCTCACCTTCTACGTTCCCTGCGTGTCCACCTTCGCCGTCATGCTCAAGACCATCGGGCGCAGGGACGCTTTGTTCTCGGTGGCGATATCGGTTGGCGTGGCACTGCTGGTCAGCGGCTTCGTGCGTGCGGGCTTGAACGGAGTGCAATTCCTTGCGTACTGATCGCCATATCCCTGCGACGCGGGTTTTTGGCCCGTACCGGCTATCATCCTGACCATTCTCCCAAAGTCCGTGAAAAAGGGGTGCCAAGCATGCAAGCATTCGATTTTGACCAGGCCATAACGATGCACCGGTCGTGGAAGATGAAATTCCATTTGGCCATCGACCGTGTTCAAGGACAGGACTTCGATACCCAGCCGATTGGCGATGCCGCACAATGCAGCCTGGGCCGGTGGCTGGCGGCCAACGCCGGCGAACTGGAAGACTATGCTTCAGCCAGGGAGCTGCTGACAGTGCACGAGGAATTCCATCGCCAGGCGCAATCCATCGCCGACGCCATCAGGAGCGGCAGGATTGTTCGTTTGAGTGACAAATTCATCATTGAGTTCGGCGTTCTTTCGGGAAAAATCGAAGGCTTGCTGGGCCGGCTCAAGACGGACCTGCAGCAGACCGGGTGAGCAGACCTCAAGCCAGTGCTTTTCCGGCCCACCAACCCCTCGACCATTTTCGAGTGCCACTCCAGACACCATGACTAGAGCCACCATCTATACCAGGACTGACAAAGGCGAGCAGACAGCGGCTTCGGCGTCTCGCGAGCTCGCGAACGATCTGCGCAAGGTACTGGATGCCATTGATGGAACTTCCTCCATCGATGCATTGCAAAGCAAGCTGAACTTTCGGGATGCCGCATGGCTCGACAGGGCGGTGGCGGCTCTCGTCGCAAAGGATTTGATTCGCGAAGCGGAGAGCTCGGAGGGAGCGCTCGACTTCACCTCGTTCATGCCGGCCGATGACTCCCAGCGCAAGGCCGAAGAAAAGGCCCGACACGAGGCGGCAGAAAAGCTGAAGCACGAGGCCGAAGCAAAGGCCCGGCACGAAGCGGCAGAGAAGGCGAAGCGCGAAGCCGAGGCAAAGGCCAAACACGAGGCCGAGCAAAAGGCCCGGCACGAGGCCGAAGCAAAGGCCAAACAGGAGGCCGAGCAAAAGGCCCGGCACGAAGCGGCAGAGAAGGCGAAGCGCGAAGCCGAGGCGAAGGCCCGGCACGAAGCCGAGGCAAAGGCCAAACAGGAGGCCGAGCAAAAGGCCCGACACGAGGCGGCAGAGAAGGCGAAGCGCGAAGCCGAGGCAAAGGCCCGGCAAGAGGCCGAGCAAAAGGCCAGGCACGAAGCGGCAGAGAAGGCGAAGCGCGAAGCCGAGGCAAAGGCCCGGCAAGAGGCCGAGGCAAAGGTCAAACAAGAGGCCGAGCAAAAGGCCAGACACGAAGCGGAGGAAAAGGCGAAGCACGAGGCCGAGGCAAAGGCCAAACACGAGGCCGAAGAAAGGGCGCGACGGGAAGCGGAAGAAAAGGCCCGACGGGAGGCCGAGGAACAGAAGCGAAAGCTGGCCGAAGAACAGGAGCTAAAGGAGGCTGCGGAACGGGTGCGGCGCAAAGCGGCTGAAGCCGCCCGGGAGGAAGCCGAGAAGCAGGCGAAGCTGGCTGAAGAACAGGAGCTGAAGCAGGCTACGGAACGAGTGCGGAGCAAAGCCGCAGAACACGCCAGGCACGAAGCAGAGGAACAGGCGAAAAAGCTGGCGGAGGAACAGGCACGGAAGGCGGCGGAGGAACAGGAGCGGCGCAAAGCCGCGGAAGCCGCCCGTCAGGAAGCCGAGGAACAGGCGAAAAAGCTGGCGGAGGAACAGGAGCGACGTAAGGCCGCTGAACGTGCTCGGGAAGAAGCCGAGCAACAGGCGCGCAAGCTGGCCGAGGATCTGGCTCGACGCGACGCAGAGGAAAAGGCGCGGCACGAGGCCGAGGAGAGGGCGCGCCACGAGGCCGAAGACAGGGCACGGCGGGACGCCGAGGAAAAGGTGCGGCGAGAGGCCGAAGAGAAGGCCCGGCGTGAGGCCGAAGAGAAGGCACGGCAGGACGCCGAGGAAAAGGCAAGACGCGAGGGCGAAGAGAAGGTCAGGCGTGAGGCCGAAGTGAAGGCCCGACAGGAGGCCGAGGAAGCCACGCGACGCGAGGCCGATGCGCAGGCGCGGCGTGAGGCTGAAGAAAGGTCGCAGCGAGAGGCTGAAGAAAGGTCGCAGCGAGAGGCTGAAGAGAAAGCGCGGCAGGAGGCCGCGGAGCGTCCTCGCCAGGAGGAAGCCGACGCGCAGGAGCGCTTGGCAGCGGAAGAAAAGGCCTGGCGCGAGGCCGAGGAAAAGTTTCGCCGCGAAGAGCAGGAGGCCGCAGCAAAGAGAGGCAAGCGGGCGGCGGCGAAGGAAGCCAGTGCCGGTTCGGCGAAGCCGAGCAACCGCGCCAAGCAACTCGCGATGGGAATCACTGCGCTGCTTGTAATTGGCGTGGTGGCTATCCATCTGGTCTCGTTCGATGGACAGATCCCGCAATTCGAGAAATCGCTGGCTGCGCAGTTTCAGCAGCCGGTGAAGATCAAGGCGGTGCGCTTGTCGCTGGTGCCGCAACGGCACGTGCGGCTCGAAGATGTCTCGATCGGCAGTGAAGGGCAGATCAAGGTCCTCCAGGTCAAGGCGACAGGGGCGCTCGGCAATTTGTTCAGCGACAAGAAATCGTTCTCGTCGGTTGAACTGGACTCGCCCGTCGTAACGGAAGAGGGACTGGGTTGGCTCCTGTTCGGCAAGCCTTCTGCCGGGGGCATTGTGTTCGGCCCCGTCAGCGTCGTGAACGCCACGCTTCAATCGAAGAATGTCAGCCTTCCGGCATTCGACGGGAAGCTGCAGCCTGATGCTGAGGGCGCGTGGCAAACCATCGCCATCGAATCGACAGACAAGAATCTCAACCTTGAGCTGACGCCCAAGGGCCAGTCGGTGCAGATCGACTTCAAGGCGAGGACGTTCAAGATGCCCTTCGGTTCGAGCCTCGTGCTCGACGAGCTGGCTTTCAGCGCCACGGCGAACCGGGCCGAGCTTGCCGTAACGGAGTTCAAGGCCTTTGCCTACGGCGGGGTACTGAGTGGCAACGCCAGGCTGAAATGGGGCGCGCAGTGGAGTCTGGCCGGTGAGTTGAACGCCAAGCAGGTCGACACCTCGCGACTTTTTCCTGCCTTGGTGGACGGCAGCAGGTTGGTGGGGAAGGCCGTGTACGCCATGCAAGCGGCCGAATCCGCCAAGCTTTTCGCGACGAATCGCATGGAGGGCGACTTCCATGTCGAGCGAGGAAATCTGCTGGGGGTGGACCTGGGACGCATGGTCGGGGGAGGAGCCCCGAGCGGCACGACCCGGTTCTCCGAGATATCAGGAATTTTTGTGCATGATCGCGGCGCGACGCAACTGCGGCAGGTGCGTCTGAGCGAGGGCGCGCTGTCCGCCGGTGGCACGGCCGAAGTCGATGCCGATGACAACATCCGCGGACGGTTTGCCATCGAGCTCAGGATGGCTTCGGAAATGCGGCGGGCGAACGTCGTGCTTGCCGGCACCCTGAAGAAGATCGAATGGCGCCGGTAGTCGAATCCGGCAGGACGGCGGCACCAGACTTTCGTCGGGTTTGATGACCCGGACTAACTACAAAGGACTGCGATGAATCCACAGAACGGTTACGACGTCGAAGACATCACGGTTGGCATGAGCGCAGAAACTGCCAAGACCATTACCGATGCGGACATCGTCCTTTTTGCCGGCGTGTCTACCGACGTCAACGCGGTGCACATGGATGAAGAGTACGGGCGGACCACCCAGTTCGGCGGCCGCATTGCCCACGGCATGTTGAGCGCCAGCCTGCTGTCGTCGGTGCTGGGCAACCGATTGCCGGGGCCGGGCGTGATCTACATGAGCCAGTCCCTGCGCTTTCGCGCGCCGGTGCGTCCCGGCGACACGGTGCATGCCAAAGTCATCGTCAAGGAAGTCATCGCGGAAAAGTGCCGGGTGATTCTCGATACGGTGTGCACCGTGGGCGACAAGGTGGTCATCGATGGGGAAGCGATGGTCATGGCAACCTCGCGGCGCAAGCGCGAGGCGGCCGCCAAATCGGCCGCTTCGATCCCGCTCCCTGTTTCATGACCGAGCATGACGATCAACTGCGCGATCAGCCGCGGCAGCGCATCGACAAGTGGCTCTGGGCGGCGCGCTTTTTCAAGACGCGCAGCCTCGCTGCCGCCGCGGTCGATGGCGGCCGGGTCAAATGGAACGGCCAGCACGTCAAGCCGGCGCGCGAACTGAGGCCGGGCGACGAGCTGGACATAGTTGCCGGCGAACTGCGCTGGACTGTCCTCGTGCGCGGCGTCAACGCCCAGCGCCGGCCCGCGCCGGAAGCACGCCTGCTCTATGAGGAAACCGCGGAAAGCGCAGCCAGCCGCCTGCAGCAGCAGGAAATTCGCCGGCTGGCGCCGATGCCCGGCGCGGACCTGAAGGGCCGGCCGACGAAGAAAGCCGGGAGACTGATTCGCGGCTTCAACGAATGAGGATCGCTTGGTGAGCCTGTCCCCGGTGATACTCTCCGTTCTTGGTGAATTGAGGCAGGGCAGCAGATGGAAATAAGCATTGCACTGGTAGCGGGCCTGGTGATTGGCGGCGTGCTGGTCGCCTGGGTTCTCGGCGCGCGCGTACGCGAGGCGCAGGCCCGGCTGGCCCAGCAGGATGGCGAACTGGTGGCCCTGAGACAGCAGGAGTCGGCGCTGGCGATACGGTGCGCGCAGCTCGCAACGGAGCTGGAAAAGGACCAGGCCCTGTTCGCCGAGCGGCAGGCCACCCTCGAAGCGGCGCGCGACAGCTTCGCCGACGCCTTCAAGGTGATTTCGGCCGATGCGCTGGCGAAGAACAACCAGTCCTTCCTCGAGCTCGCCCGCGCCACGCTGGAAGCGCAGCAGGCTGCGGCGCTGGCTGCGGCGCGGACCGATCTGGACAAGCGCCAGCTCGCCATCGGCGAACTGGTGGCGCCGGTCAAGGTGTCGCTGGAAAAATTCGAGTTGCAAATCCAGAGCGTCGAAAAGTCGCGCATCGACGCCTACGCCACGCTGACCGAGCAGGTGCGCGCCATGGCCGAGGCGCAGGGCGCCCTGCGCCTGGAAACCGGCAACCTGGTCAAAGCCCTGCGCGCGCCGCAAACGCGCGGGCGCTGGGGCGAGCTGCAGCTCAAGCGCGTGGTCGAAATGGCCGGCATGCTCGACCACTGCGATTTCTTCGAGCAGGAAAGCACCACCACCGAAGACGGCCGGCTGCGTCCCGACATGGTCATCAAGCTGCCCGGCGGCAAGAACATCGTGGTCGATGCCAAGGCGCCGCTGGCCGCCTACCTCGAAGCGCTGGAGGCGACCGACGAAGAGGAGAAGAAGCGCAAGCTGGCCGACCACGCGCGCCAGGTGCGCGAGCACCTCAAGAAGCTCGGCCAGAAGGCCTACTGGGAGCAGTTCCAGCCCTCGCCCGATTTCGTCGTGCTGTTCCTGCCCGGCGAGATGTTCTACTCGGCCGCGCTGGAAGCCGACCCGTCGCTGATCGAGCAGGGCGTCGAGCAGCGCGTGATCCTCGCCACGCCGACCACGCTGATCGCGCTGCTGCGCGCCGTCGCCTACGGCTGGACGCAGCAGGCGCTGACCGAGAACGCCGAGCGCATCAGCCAGCTCGGGCGCGAGCTTTACGACCGCATCGCGACGGTGACCGAACATTGGGGCCGCGTCGGCAAAAACCTCGGCGAGGCGGTCGGCGCCTACAACAAGTCCGTGGCGTCGATGGAAACGCGCGTCCTCGTCTCCGCCCGCAAGTTCCGCGACCTGAAAGTGACCGCCGAGGACAAGGAAATCGCCGACCTCAACCCGGTCGAGGCGCTGCCGCGCGAAGTGCAGGCGCCCGAATTGCAGGCGCCGGAATTGCTGGCGAAGGACGACAGGCTCATCCCATGAGCCTTGCATCCGGCAGACTCTTCCTCATTCTCAAGGAGGAAGTTCCATGTCTGCGAAACAAACCGAGCGTCACCCTGTCCACCCCGCCGATCTCGCCGTGTTCATCGTCACCACCACTCTGTGCGCGCTTGGCGCGCTGATGTTGCCGCTGGCGGGATGATCATTTCTATAATCCGGCAACGCTGTCGCTGAAATGGACTGATTTTCAATGCCCAGGTTCACTCCAAAGCCGGAAGATCTTGCGCAGCTCGTATTCCTTGTCCGTGGCGAGAAAGTGCTGCTCGATGCCGACCTTGCGATGCTCTATGGAGTTGAGACCGGGGCTCTCAACCGTGCGGTCAAAAGAAACCTCGACCGCTTCCCCGGCGATTTCATGTTCCAGTTAAGCAAGGAGGATTGGGAAAGCTTGAAATGCCAGATTGGCATTTCAAGTTCGCCGGCCGTTGTCACAAATGGCAAGGAGATGTGGTCACAGATTGTGACCACATGCATGCATGGGGGGCGGCGCGGCATCCCCTACGCTTTTACCGAGCAGGGTGTTGCCATGCTTTCCAGCGTTCTGCGTTCGCCGCGCGCTGTGGAGGTGAATATCGCCATCATGCGCACCTTCGTCCAGCTACGGCGTCTCATGGATTCGAATCGCGACCTCGCCCGCAAGATCGAGGCAATGGAAATGAGATACGACGAGCAATTCTCTGCGATCTTCGATGCGATCAAACAACTGATTGCGGATGATCAGACGCGCAAGGCCAAGCCCAAGCGCTCCATCGGTTTCCTCTGATCTGCTGCGGAATTCCTGAATGAGCTACGGAGTGTGGGGTCGATGATGATTCGTTCCGATCTGCCTGTCGTCCCGCTGGCCGAACTGCCCGGCGGGCCGGAGCCGCTGGTGCTGTGCGCCACGGCGCGTCTGGCGACCGGCCTGCGCCGCGCCCACGGCGAACTGCAGGCGGCGCGCGGCGCCGTGACCTGGCAGGCGCTGCAAAGTTCGACGCCGGCCATGTGGCTCGACCACCTGACGTCATCGGCGCTGTTGCGCGGCGAGATCCCGCCGGCCGGCGTGCCCGGGACCTTTCTCGCGCGCGCGCAGGAGCGCAGCCTGTGGGAACAGGCCATCGCGAAGGACGCCGGCGCCGCGGCGGAACTGTTCGACCGCGACGGCATGGCGCTGGCGGCGATGGAGGCCGCGAGCCTGCAGCGGACGTGGCGCATCGAAGTTCCCGAAGCGCTGCATACCGAGGAATACCGCGCTTTTTTGCGCTGGCAGCAAAGCGTGGACGAGGCCTGCCGGGCCGGCGCCTGGCGCACGGCGGACGACGTCATGGCCTGGCGCATCGAATGCGTCGAGCGCGGCATCGGCGGCCTGCCGGCGCGCATAGGCATTGCCGGCTTCATCGCGCCCGATCCGCTGGTGTCGCGCCTGCTGGTGGTGCTGGAGGCGCGCGGCGTCGAGCTGTTCCGGCTGGGTTTCGGGCGCGGCGAGACTACGCCCGCGCTTGGTGCCGAAAGCCT
>JBAZOF010000043.1:0-15297 GCA_041648855.1 Sulfuritalea sp.
CATGCAGATCCTTGATCTCGGCCATCATCGCTTCGTCGATGGCGAGACGTCCGGCGGTGTCGACGAAAATCACGTCGTAGTAATGCCGCTTGGCGTGATCCAGCGCTGCCGCGGCAATGTCGGATGGGTTTTGCCCCGCAGAGGAGGGGAAGAAGTCGATCCCGGCCTGAGCAGATACGGCTTTCAACTGTTCGATGGCGGCGGGGCGATAGACGTCGCAGCTGACCGTCAGCACCTTCTTTTTCTGCCGCTCCTTGAGCCACTTGCCCAGCTTGGCGGTGGTCGTGGTCTTGCCCGCGCCCTGCAGGCCGGACATCAGGATCACGGCCGGCGGCTGGGTGGCGAGATTGAGCCCGACGCTGGCGCCGCCCATCAGCTCGGTGAGTTCGCGATGCACGACGCCAACCAGCGCCTGCCCGGGCGTCAGCGAGCCGATGACTTCCTGGCCAAGCGCCTTTTCCTTGACGCGGGCAATGAAGTCCTTGACCACCGGCAGGGCGACGTCGGCCTCCAGTAGGGCCATGCGCACTTCGCGCAGCATGTCGGAGATGTTTTCGTCGGTCAGTCGCGCCTGTCCGCGCAGGTTTTTTACGACGCGGCCAAGACGCTGAGTCAGGTTATCTAGCATGGATGGAAGGGGGTCGAATGCAGAAAGAGATGGAAGGCTTGGTGTAGACTTCGCCGATGCCCGCAATCTTAATGCATCTGCTGGCCGCAGCCCTGTATGCCGGCCTGGCGGTACATCTTTGGCGCACCCGCTGGCGCGGACCGGCGCTCGACCAACCGGCGGGCGGACTCAAGCTCGGCGAACGCAGCCTCCTGCTGCTGGCACTGGTGGCGCACGCCGTCAGTCTGCGCATGGCGATATTCGACGGCGAGAGCATGCGCTTCGGTTTCGCCATTGCCCTTTCGGTAATGCTCTGGCTGGCCATTGCGCTGTACTGGATCGAGAGCTTCTACGCCCGCATGGATGGTTTGCAGGTACTCGGTCTGCCGGCGGCAGCCGTGGCAGCGATGCTGCCGGCAATATTTTCCGAGGCCCATGTGCTGACCAACGCCGGCTCCGCGGCGTTTCGCCTGCATTTCCTGATGGCCATGCTGGCCTACAGCCTGTTCACGCTGGCGGCCTTGCACGCCCTGCTGATGGCGACTGCCGAAAAGAACCTGCATCGCGGCCGCATCTCGCCGTTCCTCGCTGGCCTGCCGCCCTTGCTGACGATGGAGAAACTGCTGTTCCGCCTGATCCATGTTGCCTTCGTCCTGCTCACATTCACGCTGGTGTCCGGCGTGTTTTTCTCCGAAACCCTGTTCGGCAAGGCGCTGACCTTCAATCACAAGACGGTGTTCGCCATTCTGTCCTGGCTGATCTTTGCGGCGCTGCTGGCTGGCCGTCACTTGCGCGGCTGGCGCGGCCGCGTGGCGCTGCGCTGGACCCTGGCCGGCTTTGCCGCGCTGCTGCTGGCCTATGTCGGCAGCCGCTTCGTGCTTGAGGTCATCCTCGGCCGCTGATGGACGAAATTCCCTTATCCGCGCAGTTCCTTGCGCTGGCGGTGCTGCTAGGCTGTTCCGCCTTCTTTTCCGTAGCCGAAACCGCGATGATGGCGTCGAACCGCCATCGCCTGCGCCATCTCGCCAGTCAGGGAGACCGCGGCGCGAAGCTGGCCCTCGATCTCCTGGCCCGCACCGACAAGATGCTGGGCGTGATCCTGCTTGGCAACAATCTGCTCAATGCCGCTACCGCAACCTTGGTATCGGTCATCACCATCGAGTTGTTCGGCGAGGAGAAGTGGGCCCTCAGCATCGGTACTTTGCTCGTCACCTTTGCCATCCTGGTGTTCGCGGAAATCACCCCGAAAATTCTCGGCGCCGCCCACGCCGACCGTCTGGCGCGGGTGCTGGCCTTCCTGATCTGGCCCCTGCTGCGCTTCGCCTATCCGGTGGTGTGGTTCGTCAACCTGTTCGTCGATGCCCTGCTCTGGTTGCTGCGCCTAAAGCCCTCCGGAGGCGACGAGAACTCCAGGCTAAGCGCCGAGGAGTTGCGCTCCCTGGTGCTCGAATCAGGCAAGTTCATTCCGCAGCAACACCGCTCCATCCTGCTCAACCTGTTCGAACTGGAGCAGCTGACCGTCGCCGACATCATGACGCCGCGCGGTGAGATCGAATCCATCGATATCGCCGCGCCGATCGACAGCATCAAGGCCCAACTCGCGACGAGTTTTCACACGCGGGTCGTGGTATTCGAGAACGATCCGGCCAACATCATCGGCGTCCTGCATCAGCGACGGCTGGTGGCCCAGGCCTTTGGCGGGGAAATCGACCAGGCCACACTGCACGAACAGATGTCCGAACCCTATTTCATTCCGGCAGCGACCCCGATCTACACCCAACTTCAGTTCTTTCGCGAAAACAGGCAGCGCATGGGCCTCGTGGTCGACGAATACGGCGAGATCGAAGGGCTGGTGACGCTGGAAGACATCATCGAGGAACTGGTCGGCAAATTCACCACGCGGCAGTCCGATTTTGGCAGCTCGCTCTCCTGGAACGATGATGGCGTGGTGCTGGTGGACGGCGCGGCCAGTCTGCGGGAACTCAACCGGATGCTCGACCTGGACTTTCCCCTGGACGGACCGCGCACGCTCAACGGACTGATTGTCGAACACCTGCAGGACATCCCCGAGGTGGGCGTTGGCGTACGAGTGGGCGGCGTGCCGATGGAGATCGTGCAAACACAGGATCGAAAGGTCAAGATGGTACGTCTTCACCGTCCCGCCGGAGAGTGATACTCTCGGCATATCCAGGGCGTAGAATCGCAGGAAATGGAGTTTCAGTGCCGGCCGGCGCCGCTTTTACCCGCGTTGAGCAGCCACTTGAACATCCTCGTGTGGGTAAGAGCTAAAGATGTTTGTCGGCGTTGAGCACAGCGGCCGCAACCAAAAATCAAGCAGGAGAAGCCAATGGCCACAGCAGGCAAGGTAGAAAAGAAGGAGGGCGCAAAGGAACTCCACTTTTCCTGGGAGGGCAAGAACAAGGCCGGCAAGGTGATGCGCGGCGAAATCAAGGCCGCCAGCGAGGCGACGGCGCATGCGGCATTGCGCCGCCAGGGCATCAACATCACCAAGCTGAAAAAGCTGAAAACCGGTTCGGGCGGCAAGGTTTCGGACAAGGACATTACCCTCTTCTCCCGCCAGCTCGCCACCATGGTCAAGTCTGGCGTGCCGCTGCTGCAGTCTTTCGACATCGTCGGCAAGGGCACCAATAATCCGGCGCTGGCCAAGTTGCTGTTCGACATCAAGTCAGATGTCGAAACCGGTGCCAATCTCGCCACGGCCTTTCGCAAGTATCCCCAGTATTTCGATGCCCTGTTCTGCAACCTGGTCGAGGCTGGAGAGCAGGCCGGTATTCTCGATACACTGCTCGATCGTCTGGCGACCTACAAAGAGAAAATCCAGGCAATCAAGTCGAAGATCAAGAGCGCCCTGACCTACCCGGTCGCCATCCTCATCATCGCCTTCATCATCACCGCAGTCATCATGATTTTCGTGGTGCCTGCGTTCAAGGGCGTGTTCGCCAGCTTCGGCGGCGAACTGCCCGCACCGACGCTGATCGTGATTGCAATTTCCGACTATTTCACGGCCAATTGGTACCTCATCTTCGGCGGAATTTACGCGGTTTTTGCTGGCCTTTCACAGGCTTTCAAGCGGTCAACGGCCTTGCAGATCGCAAAGGACAAGTATTCGCTGAAGCTGCCGGTATTCGGCGACATGCTGACCAAATCCTCAATCGCGCGCTGGACGCGAACCCTGTCAACCATGTTTGCCGCCGGCGTGCCGCTCGTCGAAGCCCTCGATTCGGTCGGCGGTGCCGCCGGCAACTATGTATACATGATGGGAACCAAGAAGATCCAGGCCGAGGTCAGCACGGGTTCCAGTCTGACAGTGTCCATGGAGAATTCCGGGCTATTTCCGCCGATGGTCACGCAGATGGTCGCCATCGGCGAAGAATCCGGCCAGCTTGATTCTATGCTCGGCAAGACCGCGGACTTCTACGAAGCGGAGGTCGACGAGGCGGTCGAAGCGCTCTCGAGCCTGATGGAACCGATGATCATGGTCTTCCTTGGCGGCCTGATCGGTGGCCTGGTGGTGGCCATGTACCTGCCGATCTTCAAGCTCGGCTCGGTTGTAGGCTAAATACCGGGAATGATCACCCAACTCGCCGATCCGGCGGTGTTTGCACTCGTCGCCGGATTGCTCGGCCTGATGATTGGCAGTTTCCTCAATGTCGTCATCCATCGCCTGCCGATCATGATGGAGCGCGACTGGGCGGCGCAGTGCGCAGAACTGAAGGGCGAAGCGCCGCCGGCCTGCGAACCGCTTTCGCTGGCTCGCCCGCGTTCCCGTTGTCCGCGATGCGGCCATTCAATCACCGCCCTGGAGAATATTCCGGTCATCAGCTGGCTTGTGCTGCGCGGGAAATGCAAGGGCTGCGCGGCGCCGATCTCTTTTCGCTATCCGCTGGTCGAGGCGCTGACCGGGCTGCTGTTCGCCTATGCGGCCTGGCATTTCGGTTTCACCGCGGCCGGCCTTGGTGCCTTGGTACTTCTCGCGGCGCTGGTGGCCCTGACCGGCATCGATTTCGATACCCAGCTGTTGCCCGACGACATCACCCTGCCCCTGCTCTGGCTGGGGTTGGCCCTCAATGCCTTCGGTGTTTACACGGACTTGAAGAGCGCCGTGATCGGTGCCATGGCGGGCTATCTGTCGCTTTGGGCCGTGTACTGGGCATTCAAGCTGGTCACCGGCAAGGAAGGCATGGGTTACGGCGATTTCAAGCTGCTGGCAGCGCTCGGTGCCTGGCTGGGCTGGCAAATGCTGCCCTTGACCGTCCTGCTGTCTTCCCTGGTAGGCGCAGTGGTCGGCATCGGCCTGATGGTTTTTGCCCGTCACGGCCGCAACGTTCCCATTCCTTTCGGTCCCTACCTTGCCGCAGCTGGTGCAATTGCCCTTCTTTGGGGCAAACCCCTGACCCGCGCCTACCTGGGCGTCAATCTCTAGGGTCTGTCGACCCTGGCCCTTGCAAGCGCCGGCATCAGGCCCCATTTGGGCTTGACCAGGGTGGCCTGGCCGGGGCGGGTGCGCCAAGGCCTTCGGCTATAATCTCTTTCTTTACCAGAATGCCGGAGAATGTCATGCCAATCTACGCTTATCGCTGCACCCAATGCGGCTTTGAGAAAGATGTCATGCGGAAAGTCAGCGATCCGCTATTGACGACCTGTCCCGAATGCAAGACCGAGAACTTCGCCAAGCAACTGACCGCACCGGGCTTTCAGCTCAAGGGCAACGGCTGGTACGCCACTGACTTCAAGGGAAGCGGCACTGCCAAGCCCGCCGCCAAAAGCGACAATCCTCCGCCCTGTCAGGGTGGAACGGGTAGTTGCGCCGCCAATAACTGATCGCCTTTGCCTTGAAAAAGTACTTCATCACGGGACTGCTGATCTGGATCCCGCTGGCGATCACCGCATGGGTGCTGTCCCTGATCGTCCGCTCCATGGATCAGTCCCTGCTGCTGCTGCCGCAGGCGATTCAGCCGGAGCGTCTGCTGGGAATTTATATCCCCGGCATTGGCGCGCTGATGACTCTGTTGGTGGTATTCCTCACCGGGCTGATCACGACGAACATCGTCGGTCAGAAACTGGTGCGCTTTTGGGAACGTGTGCTCGCTCGCATTCCGGTAGTGAAGTCGATCTACTACAGCGTCAAACAGGTCAGCGACACGCTGTTTTCGGGCAGCGGCGTTGCCTTTCGCAAGGTCTTGCTGGTCCGTTACCCGCATCCGGAAGCGTGGTCGGTAGCGTTTCAGACCGGGCATCCGGCGCGCGATGTGGCCGACATGCTGCCGGAAGAACATGTCGGAGTCTTCATTCCGACGACACCGAGCCCGGTCAATGGCTTCTTCTTTTTCGTCAAGAAGAAGGATGTCATCGAACTCGACATGAATGTCGATGAAGCCCTGAAGTACATCGTCTCCATGGGCGTCGTTGCCCCGCCCATGAGGAATCCCCTCGGGCGCGCCCAGAATCAGTAACCGCCCTCTGCGGGCATCACAACAGTTCGGAAATCCTATGCGTACCCATTACTGCGGCGAGGTGAATGCCTCCCATGTCGACCAGATCGTCACTCTTTGCGGCTGGAACCACCGCCGTCGCGATCACGGTGGCGTGATCTGCATCGGTCTGCGCGACCGCGAAGGATTGGCGCAGGTTGTCTGCGATCCGGATCGCCCCGAGATGTTCAAGGTCGCCGAGGATGTGCGCAACGAGTACGTGCTGAAGGTGACCGGCAAGGTGCGCCGCCGTCCCGCCGGCACCGAGAATTCCAACCTCGCCTCGGGCGAGATCGAGATTCTTTGTCATGAACTGGAAGTGCTCAACGCGGCCGTGACGCCGCCCTTCCAGCTCGACGAGGAAAACCTCTCGGAGAACGTGCGCCTCACTCATCGCGTCATCGATCTGCGCCGGCCGCAGATGCAGAAGAACCTGATGCTGCGCTACAAGGTGGCCATGGCCTTCCGCCGCTTCCTCGACGAAAAGGGCTTCATCGACATCGAAACACCGATGCTGACGAAATCGACTCCCGAGGGCGCGCGCGACTATCTGGTGCCTTCGCGCGTGCATCCCGGACAGTTCTTCGCCCTGCCGCAATCGCCGCAGTTGTTCAAGCAGCTGCTGATGGTGGCCGGCTACGACCGCTACTATCAGATCACCAAGTGCTTCCGCGACGAGGACCTGCGCGCCGACCGCCAGCCGGAATTCACCCAGGTCGATATCGAGACCTCCTTCCTCGGCGAGGAGCAGATCACCGCCCTGATGGAAGAAATGATCCGCAGCGTGTTCAAGACCGCGCTGGCTGTCGATCTGCCCAATCCCTTCCCGCGCATCACGCATGCCGAAGCGATGCGGCGCTATGGTTCCGACAAACCCGACCTGCGCGTGACGCTGGAACTCACGGAAGTCACCGATGCGGTGGCCGATGTCGCCTTCAAGGTATTCAGCGGCCCGGCAACGTCCGGCGGCCGTGTCGCGGCGCTGCGTGTGCCCGGCGGCGCGGCGCTGACCCGCGGCGAAATCGACGGCTACACCGAGTTCGTAAAGATCTACGGCGCGCGCGGCCTGGCCTACATCAAGGTCAACGACGCCTCGAAGCTCAACGAGGAAGGCCTGCAGTCGCCCATCGTCAAGAATCTTCATGAAGCGGCGCTGAAGACCATCATCGAGCGCACCGGGGCGCAATCGGGCGACCTGATTTTCTTCGGTGCCGACAAGACCAAGATCGTCAACGACGCGCTGGGCGCACTGCGCACCAAGCTCGGCCATGAGAAGGGCTACGTCGACGGCTCGGCCTGGCGGCCGCTGTGGGTAGTCGATTTCCCGATGTTCGAGTACGACGAGGAAAACCATCGCTGGTCGGCCTGCCACCACCCCTTCACCAGCCCCAAGGACGGTCACGAAGCCCTGATGACGACCGATCCCGGCGCCTGCCTGGCCAAGGCCTACGATCTGGCTTTGAATGGCTGGGAAATGGGCGGCGGCTCGGTGCGTATCCATCGTTCCGAGGTGCAGGAGCGGGTGTTCCAGGCGCTGGGCATCGGCCCCGAAGAGCAACAGGCCAAGTTCGGCTTCCTGCTCGACGCGCTGAAGTATGGCGCGCCGCCCCACGGCGGCCTGGCCTTCGGTCTCGATCGCATCGTCACCATGATGGCCGGCGCCGAATCGATTCGCGACGTGATCGCCTTCCCGAAAACGCAGCGTGCCCAGTGCCTGCTGACCGATGCGCCGTCCGATGTCGACGAAAAACAGTTGCGCGAACTGCACATCCGGCTGCGGCAGAAGGTCGAGACCCAGGTAGAGGTCGGCAAGGGCTGAACATGAAGCACCTGCTCTGCGCGCTGATCGGTGCGGCGTTGTTCGGCGCCGCACTGGCGCGGGACAACGCAGGCGGTGCGGTAACGGCAGAACAGCTGCCCGCCGAAGCACGCGAAACCCTCAGGCTGATCGATACCGGCGGGCCCTTCCCCTACCGTCGCGACGGCATCGTGTTCCAGAACCGTGAGCGCCGCCTCCCCGAGCAGCCGAAGGGCTATTACCGCGAATACACGGTGCCGACGCCCGGCAGCAAAGATCGCGGCGCGCGGCGCATCGTCACCGGGAACAAACCTGCGACGGTGTTCTACTACACTGCCGATCATTACAAGACCTTCCGCCGAATTCTGCGATGACCGCCGCTCACTACGAAAACCTGTTTGCCGATGCCTCCAGGGCCGGCGTGCATCACCTGCCGCATGGGCCCATCGACGACTTGCTCGCCGGTGCCGGAGCCGCCGGGTGCTTGGTGCTGCGGGTCGATCTGGCCGCCGCACGCAACAAGGACGAGATGCTGGCCGCAGTCGGCCACGCCCTGCGCTTTCCCGAGTGGTTCGGCCAGAACTGGGATGCGCTGACCGACTGCCTGCTCGACATGGGCTGGCTGCCGGCGATCGGCTACGTGATCATCCTCGATCATTGCGACGGCATCCATGGCCGCGCCGAAGCCGACTTCGTCACGCTGATGCAAACCTTTCAGGACGCCGCCGCAACCTGGCGCGAAGACGACACACCGTTTTGGTGCCTGGTCGACATGCAGGCCGATGGCATCGCCTGGCTGCCGACGGTGCCCCAGCCAGGCTGATGAAATACAAAAAGCCGGTCTCAGTGCTGGTGGTGATCCACACCGCGGCATTGGACGTGCTGCTGCTGGAACGCGCCCGCCACCCTGGCTTCTGGCAGTCCGTCACCGGCAGCCAGGAAGACGACGAGCCGCTGCTGGAAACAGCCCGGCGCGAAGTGCTGGAAGAGACCGGCATCGAGGCCGCCGCAACGGATTTCATCGACTGGCAACAGACCAACCGCTACGAGATCTTCGCCGAGTGGCGCTATCGCTACGCACCGGGCGTCACGCACAATATCGAGCACGTGTTCAGCCTCTGCCTGCCTGAACCAAGCGACGTGACCGTCGCGCCCGACGAGCATCTGGCCTGGCGCTGGCTGCCGTGGCGGCAAGCCGCCGAGGCCTGCTTTTCGTGGAGCAATCGCGACGCCATCCTCGAATTGCCAAGGCAACTCGGCATGCTCCGGCAAGACTCTTGAAATTTCTCCCATGGCGCTCATGTAATGCGCATGCCCCCTTCCGAGCGGGGCCTCAACCCAAAAGGAGAATGAAATGAGCAACTTGATCCGTCGCGATCCGCTTGACGACTTGTTCCGCGGTTTCTTTGTCCGCCCGGTCGAATATGGATCGCAGCCTGAAGCGCCCGCCGTGAAAATCGATGTCAAGGAACAGGAAAAGAGCTATCTGGTCCATGCCGAAATTCCCGGTGTCAGAAAGGAAGACATCCATGTCGCCATCGACGGCGCCATCGTGTCCATCAGCGCCGAACGGCGCGAAGAGAAGGACGTGAAGGAAGGCGAGCGCGTACTGCGCACCGAGCGCTATTTCGGCAAGGTGTCGCGCAGCTTCCAGCTGGCGCAGGAGATCGACGAGGCGCAGGTGACCGCCAAATACACCGATGGGGTGCTTGAGTTGGTGCTGCCGAAAAAGGCAGCGACGCAGGCGCGCAGGATCACTATCCAGTAGCTTGCTTGAAAGTCGGCGGTGGCTCGCTCTGCGTACCTGGAATTCCGCTTCGCGGGCAGGTAACGGCGACCTGACTCGCCGGGACAAACCGTGAACGGGGCATCCGCCGAAATCTCGACGGCTTGCCCTGTTTCTTTTTTGGGCCGGTAGAATGGGCGAAGTTATCACTTGCTCTCGCCGACACCCATGACCGAAAAGATCTCCCCCGCGTCCAAGGCCGGCGTTCTGGCCGAAGCCCTGCCCTACATCAAGCGCTTCCATGGCAAGACCATCGTCGTCAAGTACGGCGGCAACGCCATGACCGACGAACATCTGAAGCAGTGTTTCGCCCGCGACGTGGTCCTGCTCAAACTGGTCGGCATGAACCCTGTGGTGGTGCATGGCGGCGGCCCGCAGATCGAGAACCTGCTCGCCCGCGTCGGCAAGAAGGGCGAGTTCGTCCAGGGCATGCGCGTGACCGACGCCGAAACCATGGATCTGGTCGAGATGGTGCTCGGCGGCCAGGTCAACAAGGAGATCGTCAATCTCATCAACCAGCATGGCGGCAAGGCCGTGGGCCTGACTGGCAAGGACGGCAACTTCATCCGCGCCAAAAAGCTGATGATGGAAAACAAGGACGCCCCGGGCGACCTGATAGACATCGGCCAGGTCGGCGACATCGTCTCCATCGATCCCAGCCTGATCGCCCTGCTCGACAGCGGTGCCTTCATTCCGGTGATCGCCCCGATCGGCGTCGGCAGCGAGGGCGAGACCTACAACATCAACGCCGACGTCGTTGCCGGCAAGATCGCCGAAGTGCTAAAGGCGGAGAAGCTCGTGCTGCTGACCAACACGCCGGGAGTGCTGGACCAGTCCGGCAAGCTGATCACCGGCATCACGCCCAAACAGATCGACGACATGGTGGCCGACGGCACGCTTTCGGGCGGCATGCTGCCCAAGATCAGCTCGGCGCTGGATGCGGCGCGCGGCGGCGTGAAAGGCGTGCACATCATCGACGGCCGCGTCGAACACGCGCTGCTGCTGGAAATTCTGACCGACGAAGGCGTCGGTACCTTGATCAAATCAAAGTGAACTCGCCATGAACGAAGCCCGCGCCGCAAAGGTTGGTGAAAAGAAGCTCCTGATCCTGCAAACCATTGCTGAAATGCTGGAACGCCCGGCGGTGGAAAAGGTCACGACAGCCCTGCTGGCCAAACAGCTCGATGTCTCGGAGGCGGCCCTCTACCGCCACTTCGCCAGCAAGGCGCAGATGTACGAGGGCCTGATCGAGTTCATCGAGAGCGGCGTGTTTTCGGTGATCACGCAGATCGAAGCGGCCGAGGAATCAGGCCTCAAACAGGCCGAGGCCATCGTCGCCTCGCTGTTGCGCTTCGCGCAGAAGAACCGCGGACTGACGCGGGTACTGGTGGGCGACGCGCTGGTACACGAGAACCCGCGTCTGCAGGCGCGCATCAACCAGTTGCTGGGCCGCATCGAATCGACGCTCAAGCAGTGCCTCAAAGTGGCCTCGGCGCAAGGAGCGCTGGCGGCCGAGCACGACTTCGGCGCCCACGCCGACCTGCTGGTCTGTTATACGGTGGGCCGCTGGCAGCGTTTCGTCAGAAGCGGGTTCAAGGACGATCCGCTGGCGACCTGGCCGGCGCAGTGGCCGATACTGGCGCGTTAATCACCGTTACCTGCCCGCGAAGCGGAATTCCAGGTACGCAAAGCGGCCAGCACCGACTCTCAGGCCTTCAGTAATGCGGCCGCTTCCAGCGCGAAGTAGGTCAATATTCCGTCGCAACCGGCGCGCTTGAAGCCGAGCAGCGCTTCCATCATCACCGCGTCGTGGGCCAGCCAGCCGTTCTGTGCCGCGGCCTTGAGCATCGCGTATTCGCCGCTGACCTGATAGGCATAGGTCGGCACGCCGAATTCATCCTTCACCCGGCGCACGATGTCGAGATAAGGCATGCCGGGCTTGACCATCACCATGTCGGCGCCTTCGTCGAGATCCAGCGCCACCTCGCGCAGGGCCTCGTCGGTGTTGCCCGGGTCCATCTGGTAGGTGGATTTGTTGCCCTTGCCCAGGTTTCCGGCGGAACCTACCGCGTCGCGGAAAGGGCCATAGAACGCGGAAGCGTATTTCGCCGAGTAGGCGAGGATGCGGGTATGGATCAGCTTCTCGGCGTCCAACGTGGCGCGAATGCGGCCGATGCGGCCGTCCATCATGTCCGAGGGCGCCACCACGTCGGCGCCGGCGCGGGCGTGGCACAGGGCCTGTTTTGCCAGGGCCTCCAGCGTCTCGTCATTCATCACGTAGCCGCGCGGGTCGGCCGGATCGATCAGGCCATCCTGGCCATGGCTGGTATAGGGGTCAAGTGCAACGTCGGTGATGACGCCGAGTTCCGGAAATTCCCGCTTCAGGCGCGCCACCACGGTAGGCACCAGGCCCGCGGGATTCCAGGCTTCTTCCGCCCCCGGAGTCTTCCGGCTGCCATCCACGACCGGGAACAGGGCCAAGGCCGGGACGCCCAGCTCCATGGCCTTTTCGGCGACGGGCAGCAGGCAATCCAGCGACATGCGCTCGACGCCGGGCATCGAGACAACTGCTTCGGTACGACCCGCGCCTTCGAGGACGAAAACCGGATAAATGAGATCGTCGGCCGTCAGTGTGTGCTCTCGCATCAGGCGCCGCGAAAAATCGTCGCGGCGCATGCGACGCATGCGTGAACCAGGAAATACACCTTTTGTAATCATTGGTTTAGCCTTGCAAATATTTTGAAAATTGCTTGAACTTTAACGCACAGCACCTATCATAGAACATAGATGGTGGTGGACGCCCGTCCCCGCTATCTCCCGCTTCACCTCCCTGAGCGGGTGCCTTGAACACTTCAAGGTGTTTTGCCCTCGACCTTCTCCCCTTTGGTCGAGGGCATTTGTTTTTTGGCGCAGCCAAAAACAAATGCCCTTTGGGCAAATTGTGTGGACTATCCCCCCGACCCCCTTTCCGGGAAAGGGGGTGATTGATTTGCTGACTGCGTCAGATTGATGATCCCAGCGACCCTTCCTTTTCCAGCCAGTTGCCGACCACCTTTTCTGCGTCTTCCATCCCGGTCTTTTTCAGACTGGAAAACATCTGCACGGTGATTTGCTCGCCGAAGTCGGCAAGCGCGGCGCGCGTTTCCTTCAGGGTTTTGGTCTGCTCCTGACGCGTCAGCTTGTCGGACTTGGTCAGCAGGCAGTGGATCGGCCGTCCGGTCGAACCGAACCAGCCGATCATCTTCCAGTCGAGTTCGGTCAGCGGCCGGCGCGCGTCCATGATCAGCACCAGCCCGACAAGGTTGGAGCGGCAGGTGAGGTAATGTTCCAGCAGTCCCTGCCATTGCAGGCGGACCGCCAACGGGACCTGGGCATAGCCATAGCCTGGAAGGTCGACCAGAGCCGCGCCGTTTCTCATGCGAAACAGGTTGATCAACTGGGTGCGGCCGGGGGTCTTGGAGACGAAGGCAAGCCGGGTATGCCCGACCAAGGTATTGATGGCACTGGATTTTCCCGAATTGGAACGGCCGGCGAAGGCGATCTCGGCGCCCACCGGCGGGGGCAAGCCGCTGGGCTGGGCTACGGAAATTTCGAAGGTAGCGTGGCGGAACAAGGACATGGGAAATGCTTCACAGGTGCGCCGCCGGGAGGGGCTGACGTGGAGAAATCGGGAGAGCTGGGATAGAATATCAGGTTTACAATTTCCGAATCCTGCAGTTTCCGAGGAGTTTTTGTCCATGAAGCGTTCCCTGCTCAGTTGCCTGATTCCCCTATTGTGCGCAATGGCCGCATTCGGCGCCCATGCGTCCGATGCCGCCAAGGCAACCCCAAAAGGCGATGCTGCGCGAGGCCAAGCCGTAGCCACAACCGTTTGCGTGGCCTGCCATGGCCCCGACGGCAACAGCCCGCTGGCAGCCAACCCCAAGCTCGCGGGACAGCATCCCGAATATCTGCTCAAGCAGATGCAGAACTTCAAGGCCGCCGACGGCAAGCAGCCGGAACGCGTGAATGCGATCATGAACGGCATGATTGCAGCCTACGACGAAGGCCAGATGCGCGATCTGTCCGCTTATTTCGCATCGCAGGTGCAGAAGGGCGAAACGGCAAAGAGCCGCGAAACCATCGAGTTGGGCCAGAAGCTGTATCGCGCCGGCGACATGGCCAAGGGCCTGCCGGCCTGCGCGGCATGTCACGGTCCGGCCGGTGCCGGCATTCCCGCGCAATATCCGCGCATCGGCGGCCAGTTCCCCGAATACCTGGAAGCACAGATGAAGAGCTTCCGCGACGGTGGCCGCGCCAACGACCCGAACAAGATGATGCGCATGGTTGCGCTGAAGATGACCGACGCGGAGATCAGGGCTGTCGCCGACTACGTCGCAGGCCTGCGCTAGGAATAATTGCTGGAAACAGGGCGGCGCCGGAAACATTCGGCGCCGCCCTTTGTTTTGGCTGTTGCATCGGTCGCACTTCGACTCGCCCGATGCAACGAGCATGCCCTTGCGAAGTCAGGACATCATAATCCCGCCGGCGCCAACGTTCCGCTGACGAGCGTCGGAAACTCCTTCTTGATATAGGCCGCGTATTCCCGGTCGCCGTTGAGGACATGTCGTACGAACCAGATCTCGAAGAAGCCAACCAGGCTATCGCCCGATGCCTTGTTGCGCAACTGATCTTCCAGTTCGTCGATCTGCTGCATGAGCCTCACGTGCGACTCGCGGTGCTCGACGCGTTCCGGATATCGGATGATTTCCAGCAGGGCTTCCTCGACCTCGAGGTGGAACTTCATGAACTCCGCGAGCTGCGTCACGAAAAAGTGCAGGATGTGCCACGGGTCCCGCTTTGCCACCGAGTTTTCGATTGCGAGGAGATGTTCGAAAATCTTTTTGTGCTGATTGTCGATGGCTTCGATGCCGATCGCGAAGCTGTCATCCCACTTCATCGCAGCTTCCTTCTCGTCCTTGGACAAGGGTGCTCCCGTGATACGCGTGCACTGCAGATCCTCGCTTATGAAGGGGCGCGGGGTGTCGGCGCCGCCTTCATGCATTGTGGATTGAATTTAGTTGAAATGTCAAATTTTTGCCGCAACGGCCGGCAAATGCGCGATACCCGCCGGGTACCCGATTGCTTCTACTTCAGACGGCCGCCGCTGACGCGCACGATGCCGGCGAGATCACGGTGCTGCTCGATGCCGGACAGGCCTGCCGCTGCGAGCAATTTCCGCACCGCCTCGGCCTGATCGTAGCCGTGCTCCAGCCAGAGTTGTCCGCCCGGCGCCAGATGCGCGGGCGCGGCGGCAATGATCCGACGAATCGCGTCCAGCCCGGCCGCACCGCTGGCCAGCGCCGCGGCCGGTTCGTGGCGCAAATCGCCGGCGGCGAGGTGCGGATCGGCGGCGGCGATGTAGGGCGGGTTGGCCACGATCAGATCGAATCTTTCGCCAGCCAGCTGGTCGAACCAGTCGCTTTGCAGCAAGCGCAATGATGCACCGAGTCGTTCCGCGTTTCCCCGCGCTACCGACAGCGCCGCCGCAGAGGCGTCCACCGCAGTGACTTCCGCCTGCGGGATTTCGAGCGCCAGCGTGACTGCAATGCAACCGCTGCCGGTACCCAGATCG
>JBAZOF010000044.1:0-14995 GCA_041648855.1 Sulfuritalea sp.
ACAAGAAAGGATTGCCCATGACCGAAGTCATCCGCGACACGCGCCGCGTCATTGTGAGAAAGCCATGAACGCCGTCAGCTTCTCCCTGGTCCTCGCCGGCGTCCTCCTCAACGCGGCCGCGCAACTATTCCTCAAAGCCGGAACCAACGCGGTCGGACATTTCGAGTTTCATGCCGACAACATTGTGCCGGTCGGCCTCAAGCTGGCCTTTCAGCCCTTCATCATGGGCGGCATGGCCTGTTATGCGGTGAGCCTGGTGCTCTGGATCATGGCGCTCTCAAGGGTTCCGGTGTCGATCGCCTACCCGATGCTGTCGATCGGCTACGTGATCAACGCCTTCGTCGCCTGGCAGTGGTTCGGTGAAGCGCTGGCGGCGCAGAAACTGCTCGGCATCGGCTTCATCGTCGTCGGCGTGTTCCTGGTGGCGAGGTCATGAGCGAGCCATTCCTGCCCTTTACGCGCCCCTCGATCGATGAGGAAACGATTGCCGAAGTCGCCAACGTGCTGCGCTCCGGCTGGATCACCAGCGGGCCGAAGGTGCTGGCCTTCGAGAAAGCGCTGTCCGGGTACTGCGGCGGACGTCCGGTGCGCGTCTTCAGTTCCGGCACTGCCACGCTCGAAGTGGCGCTACGCCTGGCAGAAGTCGGCGCTGGCGACACGGTGATCACGACGCCGCTGACCTGGGTCGCCACCGCCAACGTGATCCTCGAAGTCGGCGCGACGCCGGTTTTCGTGGACGTCGATCCGGTGACCCGCAACATCGATCTCGACCAGCTGGAAGCCGCCATCACACCGCAGACCAAGGCCGTCATCCCGGTGGACCTCGCCGGCCTTCCCGTGGATCGCGACCGGATGTATGCCATCGCCGGCAAGCACGATCTGCGCGTGATCGAAGACGCGGCGCAGTCCTTCGGCGCCTCGTGGAAGGGCCAACGCATCGGCACGTCCTTCGGCGAGCAGCGCGACTTTGTCTCCTTCAGCTTTCACGCCAACAAGAACCTGACCACCGCCGAAGGCGGCGCCCTGGTGCTGCCCGCCGACATCGACGCCGGACTCTGCGAGCGCCTGCGCCTGCAAGGCGTACGGCGCTTCCCCGATGGCGGCATGGACGTCGATGTGCTCGGCGGCAAGTTCAACCTGACCGACATCGCGGCCACCATCGGGCTGGGCCAGATGAAGCATCTCGAAGCCTTCACCGCCCGCCGGCGCGAACTCGCCCGTCAATACTTCGACTGCATCGATCCGGCGCTCGGGCTCGAACTGCCTGTAGCCGATTTCGGCAACAGCAACTGGCACATGTTCCAGGTCCTGCTGCCCGAAGGCGTCGATCGCGGAAAATTCGTGGCAGAGATGAAACAGCGCAACATCGGCGTCGGCGTGCATTACCCGGCGCTGCACCTGTTCTCGCTCTATCGCGCGCTGGGTTTCAAGGCAGGCGATTTCCCCCACGCCGAGGACATCGGCCGCCGCACCCTCACCCTGCCGCTTTTCCCCGCCATGCTGGATGGCGACATCGACCGCGTCTGCACGGCGCTGCGCGCAAGCCTGTCGGAGACTGCATGAGACCACCGAACCTGTCCATCGTAATCCCCGTCTATAACGAGGAAGCCACGCTCGCCACGCTGTTCGCCCGCCTCTATCCGGCGCTCGACGCATTGGGCGAGAGCTACGAGATTGTCTTCGTCAATGACGGCAGCCGCGACCGCTCGGCGGCCATCCTGCGCCAGCAGTTCGAAGCGCGCCCCGACGTCACCCGCGTCATCCTGTTCGGCGCCAACGCGGGCCAGCACATGGCCATCATGGCCGGCTTCGAACACTGCCGGGGCGACATCGTCATCACGCTGGATGCCGACCTGCAAAATCCGCCCGAGGAAATCGGCAAGCTGGTTGCCAAAATGCGCGAGGGCTACGACTACGTCGGCAGCATTCGCCGGAAACGGCAGGACAGCCTGTTCCGTACCTGGGCCTCGAAGGCGATGAACCGGCTGCGCGAGAAAATCACCCGGATCAAGATCACCGACCAGGGCAACATGCTGCGCGCCTATTCGCGCAGCGTGGTAAATGCGATCAACAGCTGCAAGGAAGTCGCCACCTTCATCCCGGCGCTGGCCTACACCTTCGCCCGCAGCCCCGCTGAAGTGGTGGTCGAACATGAGGAACGCGCTGCCGGCGAATCGAAGTACTCGCTGTACAGCCTGATCCGGCTCAACTTCGACCTGATGACCGGCTTTTCGCTGGTGCCGCTGCAGTGGTTTTCCATGCTTGGCATCCTCGTCTCGCTCGGCTCGGCCGCACTGTTCGTCCTGCTGATCGCCCGCCGCCTGATCGTCGGTCCGGAAGCCGAAGGGCTGTTCACCCTGTTCGCGTTGATGTTCTTCCTGATCGGCCTGGCCCTGTTCGGCATCGGCCTGCTCGGCGAATACATCGGTCGCATCTACCAGCAAGTACGCCACCGGCCGCGCTATCTGGTCGAAGCCATCCTCGAACAGGACACCCGGCAGCCCTCATGAGCAAGGCCATCGTCTTCGCCTACCACAACGTGGGCGTACGCTGCCTGTCCGTACTGCTCGCGCATGGCGTCGATGTGGCGCGCGTCGTCACCCATGCGGACAGCCCGACCGAGACCATTTGGTTCGACAGCGTCGCCGAGCTCGCGGCGCGCCACGGCATCCCGGTGATCACGCCCGAGGACCCCAACGATCCCGCGGTGGTCGCCGAACTTGCCGCGCTGCAGCCGGACTTCCTGTTTTCCTTCTACTACCGGCTGATGCTGAAAACACCGCTACTGGCCCTGGCGAAACACGGTGCCTGGAACATGCACGGCTCGCTGCTGCCCAAATACCGCGGCCGCGTCCCGGTCAATTGGGCGGTGATCCACGGCGAACGGGAAACCGGCGCCACGCTGCACCAGATGGTCGAAAAGCCGGACGCCGGGGGGATAGTCGCGCAACAAGCGGTGCCGATCCTGCCGGACGACACCGCCTTCGACGTGTTCAACAAGGTCACGCTGGCGGCCGAAATCGCGCTGGACCGCGTGTTGCCCGACCTGCTGGCCGGCCGCGCGGTCGCCAAGCCGCAAGACCTCGCCGCGGGCAGCTATTTCGGCGGCCGCAAGGCCGAAGACGGCCGCATCGACTGGACCCGGCCCGCCACGGCGGTGCACAACCTGATCCGCGCCGTGGCGCCACCCTATCCGGGAGCCTTCTCGGACACTGCCAAGGGCCGGCTCAAGGTACTCCGTTCCATGCACCCGACGGGTGAAGCCGGGCCCTACGGCGGACATCCCACCCTGTTCGTACGCAACGGGCATCTATATGCCGAATGCGGCGATGGGCGGCTTTTGCGCCTGCTCGCGGTAGAATTGGAAGGTTCGCCGCTGGCCGCATCCTCAGCGGACAACCAGATCAACGCAATTTTTGGAACCCCGGCACTTTCCCTCTCATGAAGAAGATCCTCATCCTCGGCGTCAATGGCTTCATCGGCCACCACCTTTCCCAGCGCATCCTGAATACGACCGACTGGGAGGTCTATGGCATGGACATGAACTCCGAGCGTGTCACCGAGCTGATGCAGAACCCCCGCTTTCATTTCTTCGAAGGCGACATCATGATCAACAAGGAGTGGATCGAGTACCACGTCAGGAAATGCGACGTGATCCTGCCGCTGGTGGCCATCGCCACGCCGGCCACCTATGTCAAGGAGCCGCTGCGCGTCTTCGAACTCGACTTCGAAGCCAACCTGCCGATCATCCGCCAAGCGGTGAAGTACAAGAAGCGCGTGCTCTTCCCGTCGACTTCCGAGGTCTATGGCATGTGCCAGGACCCGGAATTCGATCCGGAGAATTCCAACCTGGTGCTGGGCCCGATCAACAAGCCGCGCTGGATCTATTCGTGCGCCAAGCAGATGATGGATCGCGTGATCCACGCCTACGGCCAGCAGGAAGGCCTGCAGTACACGCTGTTCCGCCCCTTCAACTGGATCGGCCCGGGCCTCGATTCGATCCATACGCCGAAGGAAGGCAGTTCCCGCGTCATCACCCAGTTCCTCGGCCACATTGTGCGCGGCGAACCGATCAAGCTGGTCGATGGCGGCGCCCAGAAGCGTTCCTTCACCTATGTCTCGGACGGCATCGATGCGCTGATGAAGATCATCGAGAACAAGGACGGCATCGCCAACGGCAAGATCTACAACATCGGCAACCCGAAGAACAACTACTCGATCCGCGAACTCGCCACGCTGATGCTCGACCTCGCCAGGCAGTATCCGGAATACGCCGAAAACCTGGCCAAGGTGAAAGTACTCGAAACCACTTCCGGCGAGTATTACGGCAAGGGCTACCAGGACACGCAGCACCGCGTGCCGAAGATCACCAACACCATGGCCGATCTCGGCTGGGCGCCGAAGGTCGCATTCGAGGACGCCCTGCGCAGCATTTTCGAGGCCTACCGCAACGACGTGGCCGAAGCGCGCAGCCTGATGGACTGAGCGACCAGTATGGCCCCCCACGCTCGCATAACGCTCGCTGCCCCCCACCCCCAGAGGGGGCAAGCCGCGCCTGCCCTCTAGGGACGGCCCGTCGACGGCAGTATGAAGCTCGCATTGAAGATCGATGTCGATACCTGGCGCGGCACCCAGCAAGGTGTGCCGCGGCTGGTGGAGATTCTGCGTCGCCAGCGCGCGGATGCGAGCTTCCTCTTCTCGCTCGGCCCCGATCACACGGGACGCGCCATCAAGCGCGCCTTCCGCCCCGGCTTCATGAAGAAGGTGCAGCGCACCTCGGTCGTCTCGCACTACGGCATCAAGACCCTGATGTACGGCACCCTGCTGCCCGGCCCGGACATCGGCCGCCGCGGCGCCGACATCATGCGCGCCACGCGCGACGCCGGTTTCGAGACCGCCATCCACTGCTGGGACCACGTCAAGTGGCAGGACGGCGTCGAAAAGGCCAACGCTGCCTGGACCGAACTCGAAATGCGTCGCGCGCACCAGCGCTATGTCGATATCTTCGGCAGCGAGGCGCCCGGCCACGGCGCCGCCGGCTGGCAGATGAACGCCCATGCGCTGCGCATGACGCAGCGGCTGGGCTACCGCTGGGCCTCCGATTGCCGTGGGCTGCATCCCTTCATTCCGGTGTGGAACGGCGAGATCGTCGCCTGCCCGCAACTGCCGACGACCCTGCCGACGCTGGACGAATTGATTGGCACCGATGACCTGACGCCGGACAATGTCCACCTGCATTTGCTGCGGCTGACGGCGCAGCCAGCGCCCGGGTCCAGCAGTCGCGATCACGTTTTCACCCTGCACGCCGAACTCGAAGGCCTCAAGTTCGGCGACACCCTGGAGCGCCTGCTGACCGGCTGGCGCGAACAGGGCTACGAAATGGTATCGCTGGGCAAGATGCGCGACGCGCTCGACCCGGCGCTGCTGCCTCGCCACGAAATGGTCCGGGGCGAAATCCCCGGCCGCGCAGGCCGGTTGATGCTGCAAGGCGAGGAATTTCTGTCAACATGGAAGGAAGCTGCATGATCGAAGCGAAACCCGTCCCCTCCGCCCTCGGGCTGCGTGTTCCCGAATTCACCGTGCCCGCCACGGGCGGCGAATTCACCCTGTCCGCCTTTCAGGGCAAGCCGCTGGTGCTGTATTTCTACCCGAAGGACAATACGCCGGGCTGCACCACACAGGCGCAGCAGTTCCGCGACCTGCATGCCGAATTCGTCAAGGCCGGCTGCGTGGTGGTCGGTGTCTCGCGCGACGCGCTGAAGTCGCACGAGAGCTTCAAGGCCAAGCTGGGGCTGCCCTTCGAATTGATTTCCGACATCGAAGGCGTGCTCTGCCGCATGTTCGACGTGGTCAAGAACAAGATGCTGTACGGCAAGAAAGTGCTCGGCATCGAGCGCAGCACCTTCCTGATCGACGGCAACGGCATCCTGCGCAAGGAATGGCGCTCCACCAAGGCTGATGGCAACGCCGCCGCCGTACTGGAAGCCGTGCGCAAGTTGTAATCCCGAACAGGGCCCGTATTCGGCCCTTTCCTTCCATCTTCCGTGACGGGGCGGCTGGCTATCGTGAGCATGGTCCCACCCTCGCCCACCATGCCTTGAGGCTTTCATGAACGCCAAGCGCGCCAAGATTCCGAAGAGTTCCACCACCAAGCTGTTCGTGCTCGACACCAACGTGCTGATGCATGATCCCCTGAGCCTGTTTCGCTTCGAGGAGCACGATATCTATGTGCCGATGATGACCCTCGAGGAACTCGACGCCAACAAGAAGGGCATGTCGGAAGTCGCACGCAATGCGCGCCAGGCCAGCCGTCTGATGGACGAGATCGTCACCGGCGCCGAGCACCACATGGCTCACGGCATCGACCTCAGCGGCCCGTCGCGGGCCCTGGCGACCGGCCACCTGTTCTTCCAGACCGAAGCCATCAACGGCGTCCTGCCGATTTCGCTGCCGACCGCCAAGGCGGACAACCAGATCATCGGCGTCGTCATGTATCTCGGCCAGAAGTTCCCCAAGCGGCCGGTGATCCTGGTCTCCAAAGACATCAACATGCGCATCAAGGCCCGTGCGCTGGGCCTCGAAGCGCAGGACTATTTCAACGACAAGGTGCTGGAGGATACCGATCTCCTCTACACCGGCACGCTCGAACTGCCGCCCGATTTCTGGGACAGCCACGGCAAGGGCCTGGAATCCTGGAAGAAGGACAGCCGCACCCATTACCGCATCAGGGGCCCGCTCTGCCCGAACCTGCTGGTCAATGAATTCGTCTGGCAGGAAGGGCCGCAGCCGCTGCAGGCGTGGGTAAGAGTCGGCGCCGGCAAGACGGCGGAACTCGAAACCCTGATCGACTACAGCCACGCCAAGAATGCCGTCTGGGGCATTACCGCGAGAAACCGCGAGCAGAACTTCGCCCTCAACCTGCTGATGAATCCCGACATCGACTTCGTCACGCTGCTCGGTCAGGCCGGCACCGGCAAGACCTTGCTGACGCTTGCCGCCGCCCTGACGCAGACGCTGGAGACCAAACTCTTCGCCGAGGTCATCATCACCCGCGTCACCGTGCCCGTCGGCGAGGACATCGGCTTCCTGCCCGGCACGGAAGAAGAAAAAATGACGCCCTGGATGGGTGCGCTGGAAGACAACCTCGATGTGCTCAACAAGCCGGCCGAAACACCCTCCGGCGGCGCCGGCGCCGGTGCCGGCAGCTACGGCGGCGACTGGGGCCGCGCCGCGACCATGGACCTGATCCGCAGCCGGATCAAGATCAAGTCGCTCAACTTCATGCGCGGCCGCACTTTCATGAACAAGTTCCTCATCATCGACGAGGCGCAGAACCTGACGCCGAAGCAGATGAAGACCCTGATCACCCGCGCCGGACCCGGTACCAAGGTGGTCTGCCTGGGCAACATCGCGCAAATCGATACACCCTACCTGACCGAAGGCAGCTCAGGCCTGACCTATGTGGTGGATCGCTTCAAGGGATGGCCGCATTCCGGCCACGTCACGCTTCAACGCGGCGAACGCTCCAGGCTCGCCGATCACGCGGCGGAAGTGCTCTAAGACAGTCGCCCCGGTTCGCTCCGGGGCAATTCTGCAGCTCAGCCTCGGTACGACGAGCCTGAAGCGAAATTCTCGAATTTCGCGTATTCGGCGATGAAGGTCAGCGGCACCATGCCCACGGGGCCATTCCGGTGCTTGCCGATGTTCACCTCCGCCTTGCCCTTGTCTTGCGTGTCGGGCTTGTAGTATTCCTCGCGATACATCATCAGGATGATGTCGGCATCCTGCTCGATGGCACCCGATTCCCGCAGGTCGCTCATCAGCGGGCGCTTGTCGTTGCGCTCCTCGACCTTGCGCGAGAGCTGTGACAGGGCGATGATCGGCACCTGCAGTTCCTTGGCCAGCGCCTTGATCGAACGCGATATCTCGGAAATCTCGGTGGCGCGGTTTTCGCCGTCGCGGTTGGAGCTCATCAGCTGCAGGTAGTCGATGACGATCAGGCCGAGCTTGCCGAACTGCCGGTGCAGACGCCGCGCGCGGGCGCGCAGGTCGGTCGAATTGATGGCACCGGTCTCGTCGATATGGATCGGCGCTTCGTGCAGCTTGCCCAGCGCGACAGTCATGCGGTCCCATTCGTCATCGGTCAGGCGGCCGGTGCGCAGCTTGCTCTGGTCGATGCGACCGACAGAGGAAAGAAAGCGCATGGCGAGCTGCGGGCCGGACATTTCCAGACTGAAGATCGCCACGGGCAGCCGCAATTCGACGCCGACATGCTCGGCGATGTTGAGCGCGAAGGCCGTTTTGCCCATGGACGGGCGGCCGGCGACGACGACCATGTCGCCGGGTTGCAGGCCCGAGGTCATGCGGTCGAGATCGGCGAATCCGGTGGCCACACCGGTGATGTCGGACTGGCTGTCGCGCGCCAGCAGGGTTTCCATGCGTTCGACGACTTCACCCAGCAGAGGCTGGATCGCGACGAAGCCGTTGTTGCTGCGGTTGCCGGCTTCGGCGATCTGGAAGATGCGCTGTTCGGCATCGTCGAGCAGCGTCTTGACATCGCGCCCGGCCGGATTCAGCGCATTGCCGGCAATTTCGTCGCCGACCGTGACCAGCTGCCGCAATATCGCGCGCTCGCGGACGATTTCGGCGTAGCGGCGGATGTTCGCCGCCGAGGGCGTTGCATTGGCGATTTCACCGAGATAGCCGAGGCCGCCGGTCTGATCGACTTCGTTCGACTGTTCGATCGATTCATACACGGTCACCACGTCGGCCGGCCGGCCCTGCTGGATCAGCTTGCCGATGTGGCGAAAAATCCGCCGGTGGTCGTCGCGATAGAAATCCGTTTCGCGCACCACGTCGCCGATGCGGTCCCACGACGCGTTGTCGATCAGCAGGCCGCCGATCAGCGACTGCTCGGCTTCGATGGAATGAGGGGGGAGCTTCAGCGCGGCGACCTGGGAATCGACGGGCTGGGGGGGGTTAAAGGCGCGTACCTGGGCCATCGCTGTCTCCGAAATGAAGCAAAGAGTCTACCCCGCAAGGCAGCGGATGGTAAGTGGACAAGTTGTGGAAATGTTGTGGAAAAACTGTGTAAATGCAGTGGATTGAATTCTCGCACCGCAAAGTCCCACCAGGGGATACCG
This sequence comes from Sulfuritalea sp., assembly GCA_041648855.1. Classification (GTDB taxonomy): domain Bacteria; phylum Pseudomonadota; class Gammaproteobacteria; order Burkholderiales; family Rhodocyclaceae; genus Sulfuritalea. Next base: position 9,144 of record JBAZOF010000044.1, read on the forward strand.
TCCCGCCCGTTCCCGGGCGGAACATAAAACGGGCCGCTGATTCTGCATCAGCGGCCCGTCCTTTGAGCTGCAGCGCGGCTTAGTGTTCGCCGAGCACGGACACCGTGACCGTCGCCACCACATCGGTGTGCAGTGCGATCTGCACCGGCGTGTCGCCGATGGTCTTGAGCGGACCTTCGGGCAACCGGATCGCCGACTTCTCGACCTGGAAACCCTGGGCGGCCAGCGCCTCGGCGATGTCATGGGTCGACACGGAGCCGAACAGACGGCCATCGACGCCGGTCTTGCGCGTGATTTGCACCATCAGGCCTTCGAGCTTCTCGACCTGGGCCTGGGCAGCGGCGATCGCCTCGGCCTGGATGCGCTCGAGTTCGGCGCGCTTCTCTTCGAAAATCTTGCGGTTGGCTTCCGTCGCGCGCTTGGCCTTGCCTTGCGGGATCAGAAAGTTGCGGGCATAGCCGTCCTTGACCTTGACCACGTCACCAAGGCCACCGAGGTTCACGACTTTTTCCATCAGAATGATTTGCATGGTCTTGTCCTCGCTTACTGGTGCAGATCGGTGTAGGGCAGCAGCGCCAGGAAGCGCGCGCGCTTGATGGCGGTCGACAGCTGACGCTGATAGCCGGTCTTGGTACCGGTGATGCGCGCCGGCATGATCTTGGCGTTTTCGGCGATGAAGTCCTTGAGGATCTCGACATCCTTGTAATCGATCTCTTCAATCTTCTCTGCGGTGAAGCGGCAGAACTTGCGGCGCTTGAACAGGCTGCGGCCCTTGTCGTCCTTGCGCTTTACACCGGTCTTGCTCTTAGGCTTGAATGCCATTTTGTGTTCCTTCCACGAATTCGACTGTATTCACATGCAGTATCGGGCTGCGTCGCTTGAAGCTCCTGGCGGCTAAAAAGCCCGCCACCCTGATCCCGTCCCCCGGCTTGGCTGCAAGCAGCGCTTGCGCCGGGCGGCCCATTGCTACACAGGCCATCTCGCATTCCACCTTGCGCTCGACGTCGGCTTCGACCTGGGTCGAGACATGCGCGAGGAGAAATTCGAGAACCGGTATCCCGGCGGGGGTGCGGCGCAATGCGCCACGCTCAAGCAAGCGACCCGACAACTGCGTCAGATTGCTCGGCTTATCCTCAGGCGGCAACGGCAGCAGCCGGAGCCTCCACTTTGGCATCGCCCTGGGTCAGCGAACGCGACTTCTCTTCCTTCATCATCGGAGAGGGAGTCACTACCGCCTTGCGCGTTTTCACCGTGAGGTGGCGCAATACGGCATCGTTGAACTTGAAGGCGTGTTCCAGTTCGGCCAGAGTTTCACCGTCGCACTCGATATTCATCAGCACGTAGTGGGCTTTGTGCACCTTCTGGATCGGATAGGCCATCTGGCGACGACCCCAGTCTTCGAGCCGGTGGATGGCTCCGTTGCGGCCGGTGACCAGCGTCTTGTAACGCTCGATCATCGCCGGAACCTGCTCGGACTGATCCGGGTGAACGATAAATACAACTTCATAATGGCGCATGCAATCTCCTTGTGGTTAGGTTACAGCCCCCCCGCATGCGTAACGGGTGGAGCAAGGGAAGCCCGCCATGATACCAAGCCGCGGGGCTTCAGGCAAGGAGGACGTAATGGGACAGGCAGGCGCAAATGGTCCAATAGGATACCGGAGGCGGGGTTTGGGCCACCCGGCGCTGACGCAATCCGGACCAGCGATCAGCGGTGCGCCCCGTGCGCGCTCCGCTGCAGTTCCGTCTCCTTCGCGTAAAGCCTCACCAGTGCCAGTTGAACCGCGTCGGAATGGTGCCGAAAGTCCCGCTTCAGGGCATGGTCCGCCACCGCTGTCTTGCCGGCGTGGGCATCACTCAGAATGCTGCCGGCACACAGGTGAAAATCGGCGTGAGCCTTGCGCAGCTGCTCGTACTCGGGATAGGCGGAAAACTGCCGTTTGCCGTCGCCGTGAATCCATTCGCCAAGCGCGCAGTTCCTGTCCGCGGCTACCGTCGCCACGTTCAAGGCCTCCCCGGCATCACCGTGAATCTGCGACTCGAGCCGGGCCTTCCAGGCGGCGTGAGCGTCAAGCGCCACCTTCATGTCGAGCCCATGCAGGTGCTGTTCGTGCTCGGCAAACTCCATCTTTACCGGCATTTCGCCGGCCAGTGTGTTCTTCAGCCAACTAAGAATACTCATGTTGTCTTCTCCCCCATGCCGAAAATGGCCTGCAAATTCTAGCCACGAGCAGGTCCTTTGACAATATTAGTAGTATGGTTATTAGCATCTTATGGCTCTAAGCGCTCGTCAGAACGGCATGGACGCCGGGAAGAGAGTGCCGGTGCCTGGTTAACGGCCGCCAACGGACAACCGGGACTAGCCGCAGTAGCGAAGTCCCATCAGATTCAGCAGCAATTCCGGCTGCCGGTAGGCGGTGAACGCCAGCGCCGTGGCCGCGGCCACTGCGAGGAAGCCTGCGGCCCACAGCATGCGGCGTGACCAGTCCATACGCAGTGGCGCAGGGGGCCGTTCTTCGCCATGAGGGGTTTCAAGCGGTGCATCCATCCGCGCATACTCGGCAAGCCTCTCCGCCAAGTCAAGCCCCGCCGCCAACTCGCATCGGTCTCTAGAAGCTTTCGTTCTCGCGCAGGAAGCGCCACTGCCCGAGGGGCAAGTCTCCCAGACGCACGCGGCCGATGCGCACCCGTTTCAGGCCCGTGACGCGCAGGCCCACCAGTTCGCACATGCGCCGGATCTGCCGCTTGCGGCCCTCGGTCAGGACAAAGCGCAGCTGTTCGGGATTCGCCCAGGCCACCTTGGCCGGACGCAACTGCTTGCCATCCAGTTCAAGGCCGTGATTGAGCAGCGCGAGACCGCGCGCGTCGAGCGCGCCTTCGACGCGCACCAGATATTCCTTCTCCACCTTCGAATCGTCGCCGATCAGCTGTCGGGCGACACGGCCGTCCTGGGTCAGAATCAGCAATCCGGTGGAATCGATGTCGAGCCGGCCGGCCGGTGCCAGGCCTTTCAGATGCGATGGCTGGAAACGCTGATGATCTCCAGCCATCTGGGTTTTCGGTGAAATCAGGCTCACCGCCGGCTGGTGGCCGTCCTCGGCCTGGCCGGAAACGTAGCCCATCGGCTTGTGCACCAGGATGGTCGCCTGCCGTGCCTGCGTCGCCCGGGCCTCAGGCGCCAGGGTAATCACCGCGTCGACCGCGGCCCGGGTGCCCAGTTGCGTGACGCGCTGACCATCGACGAACACCAGTCCGCGCTCGATGAATGCGTCGGCCTCCCGCCGCGAACACAGTCCGCGTTCAGCAAGAAGTTTTGAAACCCGAATACCCTGCGTATCATTCATGGTCGCGCATTCTATCCCGCCCTTAGAGCCTATTTCAGTAGGAATCATGCCCCGCGTTGAGATCAGGATCGGACGGATGCAAGGCGCAGTGCGCGGCCAATGGTTGTTCCATTGGCAAGCGCTGCAACGCCGCAGACGCCGATCCTGGTCTCAACCCGAAGGGCCGTCGGACGTTGGGCGCGCTGCCACGTTGTCGGTCGCTTGCATGGCATGTACCATGCCGCACTCTCTCCGCCTCGCATCGCATCCCAACACCCGGCGGCGCGGGGTACGATTCCTACTGAAATAGGCTCTTATGCTCAGCTATCGCCACGCCTACCACGCCGGCAACCACGCCGATGTCCTCAAGCACCTCGTGCTCAAGCTCTGCATCGAGCACATGAACAGCAAGGACAAGCCCTATACCCTGGTCGACACGCACGCCGGCGCGGGTTTCTATGCCCTCGATGATGAACATGCCAAGCGCACCGGCGAGTATGTCCAGGGAATCGGCCGCCTTTGGGAGCGCAAGGATCTGCCGCCGCCGCTGGCCGAGTATGTGGCGCTGGTGCGTGCGCTCAACGGCAGCGCCACGCTGCGCCGCTATCCGGGGTCGCCGCGGATTGCCGCAAACCTGATGCGGGACGATGCCCAGGTGCGCGACACCCTGCGCCTGTGCGAACTGCACTCGACCGACTTCGCCCTGTTGCGCCGCCAGTTCAAGGATGCGGGCCGTCGCGTCACGGTGGAACAGGCGGACGGCTTCGAAGTGCTCAAGGCCGCTCTGCCGCCGCCCTCGCGCCGCGGGCTGGTGCTGATCGACCCGTCCTACGAAATCAAGAGCGACTACATGAAGGTCGCCGCCGCAATCAAGGACGCGCTGAAACGCTTCGCCACCGGCACCTACCTGGTATGGCATCCGATGCTGCCGACCATCGAAGCCAACCATCTTCCGGACAAACTGAAGAAGGCCGGCGCCAGCCATTGGCTGCACGCCACGCTGAGCGTACGCGCACCGGCCACCAAAGGCCGCGGCATGCACGGCAGCGGCATGTTCGTGGTCAACCCGCCGTGGACCCTGGCCGCCACGCTGGAAGAATGCCTGCCCTTCCTCGCCGCCACGCTGGGCCTCGATGAAGGGGCAGGCTGGAGCGTCGACCAGTTCGAGCAGGGCCCGAAAAAGGACTGAAACCCGGTCCGTTCAGCTTTTCAGCTCGGGCCGGTCGCGGAAGTGGTCCAGCGCCTCGGGATTGGCCAGGGCTTCGACATTCTTCACCGCGGCGCCATGCACCACGTTGCGCACCGCCAGCTCGACGATCTTGCCGCTCTTGGTGCGCGGAATGTCGCTCACTTGCAGGATCTTGCCCGGAACATGGCGCGGCGTCGTGTTGTCCTTGATCACCTGCTTGATCCGGCTGATCAAGGCGTCATCGAGAGCCATGCCTTCGCGCAGCTTGACGAACAGCACCACGCGCACGTCGCCGCCGCTGCCGGGCGGCCAATCCTGGCCGATCACCAGCGATTCGACCACCTCGATCAGCTTTTCCACCTGGCGGTAGATTTCGGCCGTGCCGATGCGCACCCCGCCCGGATTCAGCGTCGCGTCCGAGCGGCCATAGATGATGAAGCCGTCGTGCTCGGTGCGCTCGGCGAAGTCGCCGTGGCACCAGATGCGCATTGGCAAATTCGGGAAACGGTCAAAGTAGGCCGCGTGGTATTTCGCGTTGCCTGGATCGTTCCAGAAGCCGATCGGCATCACCGGAAAGGACCGCGTGCAGACCAGTTCGCCCTTTTCGCCGCGCACCGGCCGGCCGGCATCGTCGAACACGTCCACGGCCATGCCCAGTCCGGCGCACTGAATCTCGCCGCGATAGACGGGCCCGTTCGGATTGCCGAGGACGAAGCAGGAAATGATGTCGGTGCCGCCGGAAATCGAGGCAAGCTGCAGGTCCGGCTTGATGTTGGCATAGACGTAGTCGAAGCCTTCGGCCACCAGCGGGCTGCCGGTCGAGAACATGGCGCGCAGATGTTCCAGCCTGTGCGTCCGGCGCGGCTGGAGTTCGATCTTGGCGATGGCGTCGATGAACTTGGCCGAGGTGCCGAAATGGGTCATGCGTTCGGCATCGGCGTAATCGAACAGGATGTTGCCGCGGCCGACGAAGGGCGATCCGTCATAGAGCAGCAGCGTCGCACCCGAAGCGAGGCCCGACACCAGCCAGTTCCACATCATCCAGCCGCAGGTGGTGAAGTAGAACAGGCGGTCGCCGGCATGCACGTCGCTCTGCAGTTGGTGCTCCTTGAGGTGCTGCAGCAGCGCGCCGCCGGCGCAGTGCACGATGCACTTGGGCACGCCGGTGGTGCCCGAGGAATACATGATGTAGAGCGGATGGGCGAAGGGCAGCCGCTCGAAGCGGATTTCCCGCTCGGCGGCGAAGGGAGCGAGGAAGTCGGCCAGCGACACGCCGTGCTTCACGGCGGCGATGTCGCCGCCTCCCCCTGCATAGGGAACGACGACGACCCGTTGCAGCG
>JBAZOF010000045.1:0-14959 GCA_041648855.1 Sulfuritalea sp.
GCGGGCGAGATGGATGCGATCGGTCACTTGCAGCGTGAAGAACAGCGTGGTGGCTTCGCCGTTGTCCTCGTCCATGCTGATATTGACGATGTTGGAGTCGGCTTCGGCGATTCCGGCAGCGAGTCGCGCCAGCACGCCGCGCACATTTTTCGCGACAACGCGAATGCTGGCTTCGAACATGCCGGTGATGTCCGGCTCCCATTCGACGTCGATCCAGTTGCCGCGCTCGCTGCGCAGCTTGGCGATGCTCGGACAATCATGCGTGTGCACCACCAGGCCCTGGCCCTTGCGGATGAGGCCGACGATCGGGTCGCCGGGTATCGGCCGGCAGCAACTGCCGAGCTTCACCGCGACACCTTCCGTGCCATGAATCAGGATGGCCTGATGCGGGCGATTCTGGGGTGCCACGCCCTCCGTGTTTTCCTCGGCGCCCTCCGCCAGTCGCCTGGCGACGATCGCCGGCAAGCGCTTGCCGAGGCCGATGTCCGCCAGTATGGCGCGCTCCGAGCGGGCGCCTGAAGCCCGCTTGAGTCGATCCCACGCCTGAGACGGCAGCTTTGCCAGGGCCAGGCCAAGGTCGCGCAAGGCATGCGACAGCAGGCGTTCGCCGAGCGCAGCGGATTCTTCGTTCTGCTTGGTGTTGAGGAAGTGGCGGATCTTCGATCGCGCCCGCGCGCTTTTGACATAGCTGAGCCAGGCCGGATTGGGCGCGGCGTTGGGGGCAGTGATGATTTCGACGCGGTCGCCGTTGCGCAATTCCGTGCGCAGGGGCATGGTTTCGAAATTGATCCGGCAGGCGACACAACGGTCGCCGATGTCGGTATGCACCGCGTAGGCCAGATCGACCGGCGTCGAACCGCGAGGCAGAGCGAAGATCTTGCCTCTGGGGCTGAACACATAGACTTCGCTGGGGAACAGGTCGACCTTGACGTGTTCGAGGAACTCCGAGGAGTCGCCCGTGGTGGACTGCAGTTCGACCAGGGATTGCAGCCATTTGTGGGTCTTCTGCTGCAACTGGTCGAGCGCCGATTCATCCTTGTACAGCCAGTGCGAGGCGACGCCGGATTCGGCGACGTGGTGCATGTTGGGATCGCGAATCTGGATTTCCACCGGCGTGCCGAAAGGTCCGATCAGGGTCGTATGCAGCGACTGGTAGCCATTGGCCTTGGGGATGGCGATGTAGTCCTTGAACTTGCCCGGCACCGGCTGGTACAGCGCATGCAAGGTGCCCAGCGTCAGGTAGCAGGTGGGGCGATCCTTGACGATGATGCGAAATCCGTAGATGTCCAGCACCTGCGAAAAGGAGAGGTGCTTCTCGCGCATCTTGCGATAGATGCCGTAGAGATGCTTTTCGCGGCCCATGACTTCGGCATCGATGCCGGCGGCCGGCAATGCCTCGCGAATCGCAACGAGAATCCGGCTGACGACTTCGCGCCGGTTGCCGCGCGCCCCTTTCACGGCCTTCGACAGCACGCGGTAGCGCAGCGGATGGGCGTGGCGGAAGGCAAGTTCCTGCAGCTCGCGGTAGAGCGCGTTCAAGCCCAGCCGGTTGGCGAGCGGGGCATAGATGTCGAGCGTTTCGCGCGCAATGCGCCGCCGCTTTTCGGGCCGCATGACGTCGAGCGTGCGCATGTTGTGCAGGCGGTCGGCCAGCTTGATCAGGATCACGCGCACGTCGCGCGCCATGGCCAGCAACATCTTGCGGAAGTTCTCGGCCTGGGCTTCCTCGAAGCTTTGATGTTCGATCCGGTCCAGCTTCGACACGCCATCGACCAGCTCGGCCGCGACCTTGCCGAAACGTTCGGCGATCTGATCCTTGGTGATCGCCGTATCTTCCATCACGTCGTGCAGCAGTGCCGCCGCCAGCGCATGGGCATCGAGATGCCAGCCCGCCAGCGTTTCGGCCACGGCCAGCGGATGCGAAATGTAGGGTGCGCCGGAAAGACGCATCTGGCCGCGATGCGCGGCGTCGGCGAAGACATAGGCGGCACCGACGCGGGTGATGTCTTCAGGCTTGAGGTAAGTGGCGAGCCGGGCGTTGAAGCGCTCCAGATCTTCGGCGAGATCTACCGGCGGATGCATGTCCGCCGAAATCAGCGGCGACTCGTCGAGCGCGCCCGGCACGATGCCGGGATCAACTGCGGGGGCAGCAGGAACCGGCTGGGAAGCCGGGGGAGGCGTGGATGACGAGGTTGACATAAGCGGCGGCGCCGTCACGCTTCACCCCGTGCGCATGATGCCTAGGGCTGGCTGCGGTTGAGAATTTCCAGACCCACCTTGCCTTGGGCAATTTCGCGCAGGGCAATCACGGTCGGCTTGTCGCGGCCCGGATCGACTTGCGGCGTGCTGCCCAGCGTGAGCTGGCGGGCGCGATAGGTCGCCGCCAGGGTGAGCTGAAAGCGGTTGGGAATGAGCTTGATGCAATCATCGATGGTGACACGGGCCATGGGGTTCAGTCCTGATCAAGAAAGCGGAATACGTCGGGGTGACGGGCGCGCTGACGCGGGAAACGCAGACGCGAAGCACACACGGCGGCCTTGAGCTCGCCGAGCGCCACATCCAAGTCATTGTTGATTATAACAAAATCGAACTCATCTACGTGGCGCATTTCGCCATAGGCGGCGGCCACCCGGCGCGCTATGACATCTTCGCTGTCGGCGCCGCGGGCGCGCAGCCTGCGCTCCAGTTCGGCAATCGACGGCGGCAGAACGAAAATGCTCACCGCCGCGGGAAACTGCCGGCGCATCTGCTGCGCGCCCTGCCAGTCGATCTCGAGCAGGATGTCGCGGCCTTCCTGCATGCGCTGCTCGAGCCAGAGGCGCGACGTGCCATAAAAATTGTCATGCACTTCGGCCCATTCGGCGAACTCGCCACGTTCGCGCATGGCAAGAAAGCGCTGCGCGTCGATGAAGTGGTATTCGCGGCCGTCCTGCTCGGTGGCGCGGGGGGCGCGGGTAGTGTAGGAAATCGAATGCTGCACGTTCGGATCTTCCGCCAGCAGGCGGCCGACCAGCGTGGTCTTGCCGGCGCCGGAGGGCGCCGCGACGATAAAAAGGGTACCGGAGGTCATGGTCTTCAGAGCTTGAGTTGGGTCAATTCTGCGCGAGCGCAGCGTGCATTAGTATACGCGGCCCATGCCTCGAAGCGTTCAGCCACTGTCGTTTTGCCTATCCGCGTTGTCGCGGGACTTTTCCATTCGCAAGGAGTTCTCATGAATCGCATCATCCGCGCCACCGCATTGTCCGCGTTAGCTTCCGCCGCTTTCATTCTTCCCGCTCACGCCCAGGTCACCGTCAAGGACCCCTGGGTGCGCGCGACCGTGTCGCAGCAAAAGGCCACCGGAGCCTTCATGCAGATCACTTCGGCCCAGGACGCGCGCCTGGTCGAAGCCAAATCACCGGTCGCCGGCATCGTCGAGATCCACGAGATGGCGATGGAGAAGGATGTCATGAAGATGCGCGCCCTGCCCAACGGCCTCGATCTCCCGGCCGGCAAGACAGTCGAACTCAAGTCCGGCGGATATCACGTCATGCTGATGGACCTCAAGCAGCAGATGAAAGAGGGCGACACCGTGCCGATGACGCTGGTGGTCGAAGGCAAGGACAAGAAGCGCAGCACGATCGAAGTCAAGGCGCCGGTCCGGCCTCTGACGAATGCAAGCAAGCCGGCGGCCGATCACAAGCATTCGCATTGATCGATCTGCAGTGACGTGGTGAAGCACTCGCCGGCTGGCGAGTGCGCTGCAATGGGCGAGCCTACTCCAGGTTCTGCACCTGCTCCCGCATCTGCTCGATCAGCAGCTTGAGTTCCAGCGCGATCGCGGTGACTTCTCCCGAGACCGATTTCGAGGCCAGTGTATTGGCCTCGCGGTTGAGTTCCTGCATCAGGAAGTCCAGCCGCTTGCCGACGGCACCGCCCTTTTTCAGTACGCGTTCGAGCTCGTCCATGTGCGTGACGAGGCGGGCAATTTCTTCTGCGACGTCGATCTTGGCGGCGAACACGCCGACTTCCTGGCGGATGCGGTCTTCGTCGAGATTCGCCACCGCCTCGCGCAGCTTGGTCGCGAGGCGCTCGCGGTAGGCTTCCAGCGCGGTCGGCAGCAGCGGCAGGGCGGCGTTCACCTGCTCGCGCATGCGGGCGGCGCGTTCGCGCAGCACGTCGGCCAGCTTGGCGCCTTCGCGTTCGCGGGTGGCGACGAAATCATCGAGCAGCGTGGCGAACAGTTCCTGCGCCGCGGCTTGCAGTTGTTCATTGCTCAGCGAGTCGTCGCCCAGCACCCCGGGCCAGCGCAGCACTTCGGCCACCGATAGCGGCGCGGCCTGGGGCAGGGCGCCGCGCACGACGCTGTCGAGCTTGCCCAGTTCGGCCAGCAGCGCCGGATCGGGCCTGCGCTCGTGTGCCGCAGCCCCTTGCGCCGGCTGCGCCTGCAAATAGCCGCGACACTCGATCTTGCCGCGGCCAATGCGCCCGGCAACTTTCTCGCGCATCGCCATTTCAAGAAAACGCAGGTCTTCGCTGAGGCGGAAGCTGATATCCAGATAGCGCGAATTCACGCTCTTGATCTCGAGGTTCATCACTGCGCTGCCGAGGTCGCGGCTGGCAGCGGCATATCCGGTCATGCTGTAGATCATGGTGTGGGGGGCTCCGTTCCAGTTTCCCGGGCCCTGCCTCAAAGCAGTTGTTTACAGAGGCGAGGCGAACAAGGAAAATCACGGCAGTATATCAACCTGCCCCCCAATCCCCGTCCCTTTGAGTACCCAGAACAATCACGCACTGCCGCCCGGCTATGAACTGGAAGGCTATCGCATCGAGCGACAGCTTTCGGTCGGCGGCTTTTCGATCGTCTATCTGGCGCACGATGCAGAAGGCACGCCGGTGGCGATCAAGGAATACCTGCCCAACGCCCTGGCCTTGCGCGGCGAAGGCGAGATTGCGCCGACGATTCCGCCGGAGTTCCAGGCGGACTTCAATCACGGCCTGAAGCTGTTCTTCGAGGAGGGGCGGGCGCTCACCGGGCTCGATCATCCGAACGTGGTGCGCGTGCTGAATTTCTTCCGCGCCAACGAGACCGTCTATCTGGTGATGCGCTACGAGGTCGGCCGCACTTTGCGCGACCATATTCGCCAGCACCGCGGCAAGCTGGGCGAGGTGTTCATGCGCCGCATGTTCAGCGGTGTGCTTGATGGCCTCGGCGAGGTTCATGGCCGCGGTCTGCTGCACCTGGACATCAAACCGGCCAACATCTGGCTGCGCAACGACGACAGCCCGGTGCTGCTGGATTTCGGCGCCGCGCGCTACGCCATGGATATCGGCCCGCCCGAACCGCGGGCGATGTACACGCCGGGCTATGCGGCGCCCGAGCAGTATCACGGCAGGTTCACGCTGGGTCCGTGGACCGATATCTATGCGGTCGGCGCCTGCATGTATGCGGCCCTGGCCGGCGGCGCCCCGCAGGCGGCCGACGAGCGGATGGCCGATGACCAGCTGTTGCCCGCCCGCCAGCGCTGGGGTTCGGACTACTCGCCGCGCCTGCTGGCGACCATCGACGAATGCCTGCGCCTCGAACCGACGCGACGGCCGCAGCACGCCCGTGCCCTGCAGGCTTCCCTCAATGCCGATCAGCCTGGAGACAAGCCGCCGGGGACGTGGCTTTCCCGCCTCGGTCTGCGTGGCTGGTAGTGAGCTACACGATTGCACAGGAAACCCGCATCGGCGGTCGCGATATCAATCAGGATCGCGTCGCCTGGCTGGCGACCGCGGATGCCGTGCTGATGGTGGTGGCCGACGGAATGGGCGGCCACCTGCAAGGCGAAGTCGCGGCACAAATCGCCGTCGATACCCTGACCGGTCGTTTTCGCAATGAAGCAAAGCCGCGCCTGGCCGACCCGGCGCGCTTCCTTGCGACGGCGCTGCAACAGGCGCACCAGACTATCGTCCACTATGCCGCCGACTGCCGCATTCCGCTGTACGCCGCGCCGCGCACCACCTGCATCGCCTGCGTGGTGCAGGACGGCGAGGCCACTTGGGCGCATGCCGGCGATTCGCGGCTGTACCTGATCCACGGGCAATCCGAGGGGCCGGTCCGTGTCGCCCAGACGCGCGACCACAGCGTCGTCCAGCGCATGATCGACCAAGGCAGCCTCAGCGATGCCGAAGCCGCCACCCATCCGTTGCGCAACCGCGTTTTCAGTTGCCTGGGCGGCGACGAGGCGCCGCAGATCGAAGTTTCGCGCGCGGTGCCGCTGCATGACGGCGACCTGATCGCCTTATGCACCGACGGCGCCTGGTCGCCGCTGGGCGAAACGCTGGTCAGCGAACTCGGGCGTGCGCCGCTCAACCGCAGCGTTCCGCATCTGCTCGATGCCGCCGAGCGCGTGGCGGGTCCCGAGGCCGACAACCTGACCCTGATTGCCATGCGCTGGCATGCCCCCGATCCCGACATGCATACGCTCGACATGAATCCGAACACGCAGCCGGCGCCGCTGGTGGCGGCGATCAGCGATGCGGAAATCGAGCACGCCATTGCCGAGATTCGTCGGCGCATTCCGCACAACCCCAATGGAGCATCCTGATGAACCGCCCGACGCAACGCACCGACCGCATCGCAACCCAGTTGCGCAGCCTCAAGATCACCCGCAACTACACCTGCCACGCGGAAGGCAGCGTACTTGTCGAGTTCGGCGCCACCAAGGTGCTGTGCACCGCCAGCGTCGAGGAAACGGTGCCCGGCTTCCTGCGCGGCACCGGCGCCGGTTGGGTCACCGCCGAATACGGCATGCTGCCGCGCGCCACCAACACGCGCATGGCGCGTGAAGCGGCGAAGGGCAAGCAAACCGGCCGCACCCAGGAAATCCAGCGCCTGATCGGCCGCTCCTTGCGCGCGGTCACCGACCTGGCGGCGCTCGGCGAACGCCAGATCACGCTCGATTGCGACGTGCTGCAGGCCGACGGCGGCACGCGCTGCGCGTCCATCACCGGCGCCTGCGTGGCGCTGCACGATGCCTTGTCCACCCTGGTCGCCAGCGGCAAGCTGGCGAGCCATCCGATGCGCGAACTGGTCGGTGCCGTTTCGGTCGGCATCGTCGAAGGCATTCCGGTGCTCGATCTCGACTATGCCGAGGATTCGGCCTGCGATACCGACATGAACGTGGTGATGACGGCCGGCGGCGGCATCATCGAAGTGCAGGGCACGGCGGAAGGTGCGCCCTTCTCGCGGGCGGAACTCGATACGCTGCTGGAACTCGCCGCGGCCGGCATCGGCGACATCGTCGAGGCCCAGAAGTCGGCGCTGGCGATACGGTGAATATAACAGCCATCCCCCCATCCCCCTGCCCGTGGCAGGGGGCGATCAAGGTTCAGCCACTGTCGTGGCTTCCGGTTGCTGGCTTGCCGCCTTCTTGGGGCGGCCCGGCGGAGGCGGCATGAAAAAACTCGTCCTCGCTTCCGGCAACGCCGGCAAGCTGCGTGAATTCGGGCAATTGCTGGCCCCTTTCGATTTCGAAGTGTTGCCGCAATCGGCCTTCAACGTGCCCGAGGCCGAGGAGCCGCACATCACCTTCGTCGAGAACGCCATCGCCAAGGCGCGCCATGCCGCGCGGCTGACCGGCCTGCCGGCACTGGCCGACGATTCGGGCTTGTGCGTCAGCGCGCTGGGCGGTGCGCCGGGCGTGTTCTCGGCGCGCTACGGCGGCGAGCCGAAGTCCGATGCGCGCAATAACGAAAAGCTGCTCGCCGATCTCGCCGGCATCGCCGACCGCCGCGCGCACTACGTCGCGGTGCTGGTGCTGATGCGCCATGCCGACGATCCGCAGCCGGTCGTCACCGAAGGCGAATGGCATGGCGAGATCATCGGCACCCCACGCGGTGCCGGCGGCTTCGGCTACGACCCCTACTTTCTGGTGCCCGACACCGGCCTCACCGCGGCCGAACTGCCGCACGAGGAGAAGAACCGCCGCTCGCATCGCGGCAAGGCCCTGGCGCAACTCATCGCGCGCCTGCGGCTGGGCATGTGATTCCGATCGTTCCGGTCACCGCCGCATCGCCGGCGCCGACTGTCGACGCAGGGTCCGGGCTGGCCGCGCCGCCGCCGCTGGCGCTGTATGTGCACTGGCCGTGGTGCGTCAAGAAGTGTCCCTACTGCGACTTCAATTCGCACGAGAGCCGGACCGAGGTCGACGAACCCGCCTATCTCGCCGCGCTGATCGCCGATCTGGAAGCGGCCTTGCCGCAGATCTGGAACCGGCCGGTGATCAGCGTCTTCATCGGCGGCGGCACGCCGAGCCTGATGCGCGCCGAAACTGCCGATGCGCTGCTCGCCGCGATCCGCATGCGCCTGCCGCTGCATCCCGGCGCCGAGGTCACGCTCGAAGCCAATCCCGGCACCGCCGAAGCCGCGAAGTTCGCCGGCTTTCGTGATGCCGGAGTGAATCGGCTCTCGATCGGCGTGCAGAGTTTCGACGATGCCAAGCTGAAGGCGCTCGGCCGCATCCACGACAGTGCCGAGGCGCGGCGCGCGATCGACATGGCGCTGAAATACTTCGAGCGCGTCAATCTCGACCTCATGTACGCGCTGCCGCAGCAGATGCTTAAGGAAGCCGAGCGCGACATCGCGACGGCGATCGGTGCCGGCGTCGGCCACATCTCCGCCTATCACCTGTCGCTGGAACCGAACACGCCCTTTCATCACGCGCCGCCGCCGCTGCCCGACGACGACCTGGCCGCCGACATGCAGGAAATGGTCGAGGAGAAACTGAACTCAGCCGGTTTTGCGCAATACGAGACCTCTGCCTTCGCCAGACCTGAACAGCGCTGCCAGCACAACCTCAACTACTGGACCTTCGGCGATTACCTCGGCATCGGGGCCGGCGCGCACAGCAAGCTGTCGAATCACGAGTCGATCTGGCGCGAGGCGCGCCACCGCAATCCGCGCGCCTATCTCGAAGGCGCCGCGCGCCGCAATTTCATCAGCACCCGGCAGACCGTCGCCCGCGCCGACCTGCCCGGCGAGTTCATGATGAATGCGCTGCGCCTCAACGAAGGATTCCCGCCGCCCCTGTTCACCAAACGCACCGGCCTGCCGCTGGCCGCCATTGAAGAGTCGGCGCTGGCCGCACGGCGCGCAGGCCTGCTGGAGACCGTGGACGGGCATATCCGCCCGACGCCGCGCGGCCGGCGCTTCCTCAACCGGCTTCTGGCCGGATTCTTGAACTAGCCGCAGCGAGCCAAACCGTCGGGGTCAGGGCTTGAGGTAGGCGAAGCCGCCGCGAGCCTGCAGCTTGGCGATTTCAGCGACGCCGGACGGCACGAACTTCGCCTCCGGGATGAACTGCTTGCGCTCCAGCTTGCGGCCCTTCAACGTTATTTCGCAGACATCGAAAGTCACGCCGCGTTCCGTCAGGGCCTCGACCGCCACGTTGTAGGGGTTCCCGTTCTTGTCCCGGGCGCCTTCCATCAGGAAATCGACACCCAGCGCGTGCGTCACCACCACGATCTTCGCTTGCGGGTTCACGTCCAGATGGTTGCCGACATTGCGCAGCGCGGCCGTTGCATTCGACGAGTCATTGATGTGATAGACGACCTTGTCGGGGTGCACATTGGTGGCCAGGTCGGCCTGAGTCGCACAGCCACTCAGGATCAATGCGCTTGCTACCATCCATGCGGCCAGGTGGCCTGCAATCTTGCTCATGTTTTCTCCTCCGTCGGGATTTGGCGTCGCCACACGCCTGATTTTTTTGACAGCGGATGAACGCTACGCGAATTTATCGCCGATCACAAGCCTGGCCACCGGCGGTAGGGCGAATGTCCTAATGCTCCTTGCCATCCACCCTGGGCTGTGCCAGCAAGGGAATCAGGCGCCATGCCAGGATCGAAAACGCGGCCAGCCAACCGCAGGCGGCGAGGACCAGCCAGAGGGCATAGCCGGCCGGATGGAGCTGCGGTGCGACCACTCGCAGGACGAAGGCGGCGATCATGATCCAGAGCACCACTTTGTCGATCGTCTCGAAGACGACCTTTCTGCCCGTGTGCCCCTTGCCGATCCTGATCAGCATCGCCGGGATGATCAGGCCCATGACGCCGAGCGTGAAGATATGCACCGAGACCGAGCCGACCCAAGCCGGTGATGCAACCTGGTTGAGAAACTCGACCAGCAGTTGCAGCACGATCGCGCCGTAGCCCAAGTACATGATGCCGAGATCGAGCCGTCGCATGGCCAGCTGCGGCTTCCAGAACATGAATCTGCCGGCCAGCAGCAGCGCCAGCAGCAGCGCCAGCCAGGCCGCCAGCAGCGGCGGCATCAGGCCGGCGCCGACCAGCGCGACGGCGAGCAGCTTGATCGTCCGGTCCAGCGCCGCGTTGCGCAGGATGTCCACTTGGAAGATGCCCTTCATGAACTGGGTCAGGGTGCGTTCCAGCATCACCAGAAATGCGACGCGAAAGAGGCCGGTGGCCATGACGATGCCGGCCTGGAAATGCTCGACGCTCAGCATCAGCTGCTTGGCGATCAGGAAGGCGGGCAGGATCAGCAGAAAAAAATAGTTGTCGCGATAGCTGTCGTCCTTGCGGTAGCGAACCAGGGTCCATACGATCATGGCGACGATCACCGCGACGAACAGCGTGTTCGAGAACTGGAACAGGAAGGCGGGCCAGCGCCCGCCGAACCACATCCCGATTCGCTCGAACAGCCAGGCCGCGACGAGGAAGATCAGCGGCGCGCCGTGATAGCCGCGAACCTGTACCCAGTTCTTGGTCGAGGTCAGCAGGAAGCCGCCGAGCACGGCCCAGCCGAAGCCGAAGAACATCTCGTGGGCGTGCCACTGCACGGGGGTGAAGGCGGCGTCGGGCGCGGGGAGGATACCGAGAAAGATCAGCACCCAGAGCAGCGGCAGGCTGAGTCCCGAGAGGCAGGCCAGGGCAAAAAAGGGCCGGAAGCCGACCAGCCAGAGCGGATGGGCCGACAGATTCATCGCCGTATCAGGCAGCGGTCCTGACGCAATTGCGGCCTGCCGCCTTGGCCTGATAGAGGGCGGCGTCGGCGCGTGCCAGCAGCGCGTCGACCGTGGCGTCGTCCGCGGAACTCGTGGCGACGCCGATGCTGACCGTGCACCAGGGCTGCACGCCGGCGCTCGCAATGTCGGCGCGAATCCGCTCCGCCACGATCCGCGCGTCTTCGAGCGAGGTCTCCGGCAGCAGGGCGATGAATTCCTCGCCGCCGAAGCGGCCGAAGCGGTCCGGGCGCCGCAGCAACGTCGTAACGCGGGCGACGAAGTCAACCAGCACGCGATCGCCCGCCAGATGCCCATGGCTGTCGTTGATCGCCTTGAAGTGATCGAGGTCCATCATTAGCAGCGACATCACGTGATGCTTGCGCCGGTTGCGTTCCAGTTCCCGCTCCCCGGCTTCGATCAGGGCACCGCGCGTCAGCGCGCCGGTCAGCGAATCGTGGCGTGCCTGATGTTCGAACTCCGCGCGCAGCTTGTCGGTCGCCATCAGCACCGCACCGATGGTGACCATCAGCATGCTGAAGGTATAGGTGGTGATGTAGGCGGTCTGCAGCGGCGAGAGGTTGAACAGCGCGGCATCGGCCGGCATGTCGAGGGCGGAGACAAAGCGCAAGGCCTGGGTGCCGGCCTGAAGCAGCAGGGCGGCGGCCGTCAGGTACGTGGCAAAACCGGCGGGGCCGTGGCGCAGCAGCATTCGCGCATGGCTGGCCGAAAGCGCGGTCAAGAGACCGGAAACCACCAACAGGCGGATTCCGTATTGCGGCTCGACATGGGTGTACCAGAGGAGCAACGGTGCGGCGGCAAGGATCAGGCCGCTCCAGAGCCGGATCGACCGCGGCACGCCGAAGAAGCGCTGGCTGCCGAAGTAGAACAGGGCCAATCCGGCGAGCAGGACCAGGTTGGCAACCACCATGGAGAAGAAATCCGGGATCGCGCTGCGTGCGCCGAGCAGCAGGATCGCAACAAAGATGATGGCCGGCGCCGCCGTCCACTCGGTCAGGCCCTTGATCGTCGGCGGAAAGCTGCGGCGCAGGAAGAACAGCACCACCGACATCAGCGCTCCCATCAGTCCGGCCAGCAGATAGATGGTGCGCGGGTCGAGGCTCAGCATGATCATGGCCTGCGGCGGAACACTACATCCCACACGCCATGGCCCAGCTTCAAGCCACGGCTTTCGAACTTGGTCTGCGGCCGGTAGGGCGGGCGCGGCGTGAAGCCGTTTGCCATGTTGATCAGCAGCGGTTCCGCAGCAAGCACCTCGAGCATCTGGTTGGCATAGTCCTCCCAGTCGGTCGCGCAATGCAGGTAGCCGTTGGGCATGAGCCGCGTCGCCAGCAGGCTGACAAAATCGGGCCGGATCAGGCGGCGCTTCTGCTGGCGCTTTTTCGGCCAGGGATCGGGGAAAAATATGTGAATTCCGGCAAGCGATTCCTGCGCGATCATGTCGCGCACCACCTCGATCGCGTCGTGCTGGATCACGCGCAGGTTGGAAAGTTCGCGCGTGGCGATTTCCTTCAGCAGGCTGCCGACGCCGGGCGTGTGCACCTCGATGCCGAGGTAGTCGTTTTGCGGATGTTCGGCGGCGATGGTGGCCGTGGTCTCGCCCATGCCGCAGCCGATTTCCAGGATGCGTGGCGCGTGGCGCCCGAAAACGGCATCGAGGTCGAGCGGTGCGGCTTGATAGGGAATGCCCCAGCGCGGCATGCCTTCCTCGTGGAAGCGCCGCTGCGCATCCGAGACGCGCCCCTGGCGCAGGACGAAGCTGCGGATGTGGCTGCTGCGTCGTTGTGCGGCTGCTTCGTCGTCGCTGTCGTTCATCGGGCGGGTGTCGCAGAAGTCGGCGCTGGTGATACGGCGACTGCAGGCGCCGCGGATTCCGTCAGCAGCTTGCCGAACTCGTAACGCGGCCGGGCCAGCGCGGCGGGCAGGGTGGCGCAGGCATCCTGCAGGCTGACGCCGCCCAGCGAAGGCTGGATGCTGTCGTTGAGGTTCAGCGCCAGCGCCAGATCCTGCCAGCGGGCTTCATCCGCGCGCGGGCCGAAGTAGTAGCGGGCGAGATCCTGCGCCATGGCTTCGATGGTCCTCGCCTGCGTCGCATGCCAGGCGGCGTAGGCATCCTGGACCGGGGCCGAATGCTCGGGCAGGTCGAGGCAGGCCGCTGCCAGCATCGACAGGCCATGCGCCAGACCGAACAGGCGCTGGCGAATGAGTATTTCCGGCTGGTCGAGCGCGTAGCCCTTGCGCAGGGGCATGACCTCCAGCGCCGGCGGAGTCATCGCCGCGATTGCGGCAGGACTGACCGGCGGCGGCGCGTCGTCGGCGCGCGCCGAAGCCAGCAGCGCGCCGAACAGCACGCAGGCAAGCACGCGCTTCACTTGCTGCCGTGGCCGCCGCTTTGGCCAATGAGTCCGCCGCCGGGCGAGCTGGGCGTCGCCGCGTAATATTTCTTCGGCATGCGCCCGGCGCGGAAGGCTTCGCGGCCGGCCTCGACCGCTTTCTTCATGGCGCCGGCCATCAGCACCGGATCCTGCGCGCCGGCAATCGCCGTATTCATCAGCACGCCGTCGCAGCCGAGCTCCATGGCAATCGCCGCATCCGAGGCGGTGCCGACGCCGGCGTCGACCAGCACCGGCACCTTCGACTGTTCGATGATCAGCTTGAGATTCCACGGATTCAGGATGCCCATGCCGGAGCCGATCAGCGAGGCCAGCGGCATGATGGCGACGCAGCCGATGTCTTCCAGCATGCGCGCCTGGATCGGATCGTCCGCGCAATACACCATGACCTGAAAGCCGTCCTTGACCAGGGTCGCGGCGGCCTTGAGGGTTTCCGGCATGTTGGGGAACAGCGTCTGCGGGTCGCCCAGCACCTCGAGCTTGACCAGGGCGTGACCGTCGAGCAGCTCGCGCGCGAGGCGCAGGGTGCGCACCGCATCGTCTGCCGTGTAGCAGCCTGCCGTGTTGGGCAGGATGGTGAACTGCGAGGGCGGCAGCACTTCCAGCAGCGAGGGCTGGCCCGGCTCCTGGCCGATGTTGGTGCGGCGGATCGCGACTGTGATGATCTCCGCGCCCGAGGCGTCGATCGCGGCGCGGGTCTGCGCGAAATCCTTGTACTTGCCGGTGCCGACCAGCAGGCGCGAGTGGTAGGCCTTGCCGGCGATGACGAGAGAATCTGGGTTCATGGGTTTGATTCCTGAAAAAACTCAGCCGCCGCCGACGGCGACGACAATTTCGATGCGGTCGCCCGCGGCGAGCAGGGTTTCGGTATGGCGACTCTTCGCCACGATCTCGCCGTTTCTTTCCACCGCGACGCGCTTCCCCTCGAGGCCTCGCGCTGCGAGCAGCGCAGCCACGGTCAGGGGTGCCGGCAGGCTCTGCGCCTCGCCGTTGATGATGATGTCCATGCGCCGATTTTACTTCAGCAGGCGGCGCCGGATCAGCGTCAGCGCGATCCAGAAGGCGACCGCCGCCACCGCCAGCAGCGCCGCGACGTGACCAACGATGCCCGCGGGAATCTCGCCGAACAGCAGCGGCCGCACCAGCGCTACCGCGTGCGTCAGCGGCAGCCAGGCCGCCACCGCCTGCACCAGCGGCGGCAACTGGTCGGGCGGGAAGAACACGCCGCACAGCAGCACCATCGGCGTGATGAACAGGGTGAAGTAGTACATGAAGAAGTCGTAGGAAGGCGCCAGTGCGGTGACGATCAGGCCGAGCGCCGCGAAGGCCAGCCCGGTGAGGAAGATCACCGGCAGCGCCCACAGCGCCAGGGGCGAAGCGACGAAGCCCAGCAGCGAAATCACCACCAGGATCGCGGTGCCGGACAGCGTGGCCTTGGCCGCCGCCCACAGCAGCTCGCCGGCCATCACGTCTTCCAGCGTCACCGGCGCGTTCATGATCGCCTCCCAGGTGCGCTGCACATGCATGCGCGAGAACGCCGAGTACAGAGCCTCGAACGAGGCG
>JBAZOF010000046.1:0-14834 GCA_041648855.1 Sulfuritalea sp.
TCGACCACCGCGTCGCCGGGCAGCGCACGCACGATGTCCAGTGCCGCGCGCCGCAGGGACTGTGCGCGCCGCAGGTTTTCGGTACGCTCGCAAAGTGCCGCCAGTTCCAGGGTGGCGGCTACGCTGCGGGGATCGAGATAGAGCGTCTTGTCCAGCAGTTCCCCGGCCCGCTCGAAATCCCCCCTGAGCTGTGCCAGTTGCGCCAGCAGGAAATGTGGCCCCGGTGCGAGCGGGGCGACGCTCAGCGCCTGGCGGCAGGTTTGTTCGGCACTCTCGTATTCGCCCCGGTCGGCCAGTTCCTGCGCCGTCCCCAGCAGGCCTTCCGCACCCGGCGCGGTCGCCGGCGGTGCGCCGGGTGCGCATGGCGCAACGGCGGGAGGAGGGGCGGTGCGGGCCGCCGGCGGGACTGCGGGCGAGACTGCCGCGGGGAGCGGCATACCGGCGGCAGTGCGCCGATACACCACGCCCTCTACGAACAGCCTGCTCTGCAGATTCCGTATGCGATGACCCATGAGCTCGGTGTGGCCGGTCATCAGGTAGCCGCCATCGCGCAGCGTGGCGGCCAGCTTCTCCGCAACTGCATTCACGGCGTGCGCGTCGAAATAGATGAATACGTTACGGCACAGGATCAGGTCCATGTCGCGCAACTCTCCGCCGGGGAAGGGTTCGGTGATCAAGTCGCCGGTATGGAATCTCACCATGCGGCGGATGCGTTCGTCCAACTCCCATTGGTCGCCTGTGGGCCGGAAATAGCGTTGTTGCAGCGTGGGCGGTACCATGCGGAACGACCATTGGCCATAGCGTCCATCGCGGGCCTTCACCAGTGCCGCCGGGTCGATGTCGCTGCCGAGGATGAAAATGTCCCAGCCTTCGTGCTCCGGCAACAGCATATCCACCAGCATGGCGAGGGAATAGGCTTCCTCGCCGCTGGCGCAGCCGGCGCTCCACAGGCGCAGGCTTTTCGCATTGCGGCGACGCTCGATCAACTCCGGCAGCAGGCGCAGGCGCAACAGGTCGGACTGGCCCTGGTCGCGAAAGAAATACGTCTCGCCGTTGAAGCGCAATGCCATGAAGCCACCCGCCCCCTTCCGCGCCGGAAGTCGAAGCGCGGCGCAACACCGGATATCCATGGCCGGACGGAATGGTGTTTTGCCGTGTCTGCAGCTGCCGGGACATGACGCAATGTATGACGGCATTCTGCGCATCCCCTAGGCCACGATGTTGATCCAGGTCAAACAGGCATGGGGCGGACGCCTCGCAAGCTGTCCGCATCAGTACGTGGGCAAGGCCTCGCTGACCGGAGTCCTGCAGACGACAGGTGTTTCGCCATGCGCATCCGCGAGGCCGGGGCCTTGGGGGCGAGGCTCTGGTGCTGCCCTCGACCAGCCCGGCCAACGCGACCTGGTCGTTCGAGAGGAAGCTGCAGGCGTGGCGCGCAGCGCTGCTGCCGGGGCGATGAAACGGAATAGTCAGCCTTGTTTTTCCGTTGTCTTTTCGTCGTCGCGGTAGTGTCCGGCGATGGCCGTGAATTCGTCGAAGCCGGCGAGGAAGGCGTCCACCACATCGGGTTCGAAATGGCCGCCGCGTCCCTCGACGATGATTTCGCGGGCCCGCTCGAAGGGCATCGGCTCCTTGTAGACGCGCGGCGAGATCAGGGCGTCGAACACATCCGCCAGCGCCATCAGCCGGGCCGAGACCGGGATGGCCTCCCCCGCGAGTCCGTCCGGGTAGCCGCTGCCATCCCACTTCTCGTGATGCCAATGGGCGATTTCCCGGGCCAGGGCGAGAAATGCCACCGGCCTTGCGGCATGGCGCTCGGCGTGCTCGATGGCGCGCTCGATCGCGTTGGCGCCCATCCGCGCATGAGTCTGCATGATGGTCCACTCCTCCGGGGCGAGCCTGCCCGGTTTGAGCAGGATGTGGTCGGGGATGCCCACCTTGCCGATGTCGTGCAACGGGGCGGACTTGGTCAGCAGCTCGATGGTGGTGAGGGTGAGGAAGTCCGCGTAGCGTGGATTGCCCTGCAAACGCATGGCGAGGATGCGCACGTATTCCCGGGTGCGGCGGATGTGGTTGCCGGTTTCCGGGTCGCGCGTCTCGGCCAGTTCGGCCAGCGCGTCGATGGTGATGTCCTGCACCAGCAGGATGTCCTGGGTGCGTCGCGCCACCTCGGCCTCCAGATAGGCGTTCTGGTTTTTCAGCCGGTCGCGCGCGCTCTTGAGTTCGAGGTGGGTGCGCACCCGCGCCAGCACGATCGGCGGGCGGTAGGGCTTGGCGATGTAATCCACGGCGCCGAGCACGAGCCCCTTCTCCTCTTCCTCGATGGAATCGAGCCCGGTAACGAAGATCACCGGAATGTCGCGCGTCGCCGGGTTGTCGCGCAGTTGCCGCAGCACGGCGTAGCCGTCCATGCCCTGCATCAGCACGTCGAGCAGGATCAGGTCGGGCCTCGGTTCGCCGGCGGCAATGGCCAGTGCCCGCTCGCCGGAGGGCGCGGCGAGAACGTCGTAATCCTTGTGGAGCAGCCTGCCCAGGACGGAAAGGTTGCCGATGTCGTCATCGACGGCCAGGATGGTCGGGCGCGCCGTCGGGCGTGTCGTATCAGTGCTCATTGCGGTCTCTGCCCTTCCCATGTCAGCTGCCGGCAGTGGCGGGCGCTTCCGCCGGCGCTTTCACCGGCAGCCACACGGTGAAGGTGGTGCCCTTGCCGACCGTGCTGTCGACCTCGATGCGCCCGCCGTGCTTCTGCACGATGCTGTAGGCGAGCGAGAGGCCGAGCCCGGTGCCCTTGCCGGCCGGTTTGGTGGTGAAGAAGGGCTCGAACAGCCGGGCCCGGACTTCCGGCGAAATGCCGCTGCCGGTGTCGGCGATGGCGATGAAGACCTCTTCGCCGCGCTGCCCGGTGCGGATGGTGATCTCGCCCTTGCCGGTGATGGCCTGGCCCGCGTTGACCAGCAGGTTCATGAACACCTGATTGAGCTGCGAGGGCAGGCACCAGACCTCGGGCAGTTCGCCGTATTCCTTGTGTACGGTGCAGTGGTACTTGAGCTCGTTCCAGACCATGTTGAGCGTGGACTCCAGCCCGGCGAGCAGGTCGGCCCACTTCCAGTTGGCGTCATCCACGTGCGAGAAGCTCTTGAGGTCCGCCACGATCTTGCGCACGCGCTGCAGGCCTTCCTGCGATTCGGCCATCAGCTGCTTGATGTCCCCGCGCATGTAGTCGAGATTCTTCTGCTGCTTGAGTTCCTCCACGGCGGCGAGCGCCGTCTCGTTTGCCGCGCCCGCCGCTCCCAGCGCGGCGTAGGCATCCAGAACTGCCGAAATTTCCTGTATGTAGTGGTCCAGCGTGCTCATGTTGGAGCTGACGAAGCCGATCGGGTTGTTGATCTCGTGCGCCACCCCGGCGGCGAGCTGGCCGATCGCGGCGAGCTTGTCGGATTGCAGCAGATGCGCCTGCGCCTGGGCGAGCTGGTCATCGAGCGCCTTGCGCGCGGTGATGTCGCGCACGGTGCCCACGCCCCACCACGCGTTCTCGCGCCTGACCGCCGCGAGCGAGAGTTCCACGGGGAATTCCGTGCCGTCCTTGCGCAGGGCGGACAGCTCGGTCGTGGTGCCCACGGCGCCGCCGGTGCCGGTGTCCTTGAAGCCCGCGAACCCATGGTCGATGGCCTTGCGATAGCGGGGCGGTGCCAGCAGGGCGTGCAGCTCGCGGCCGAGTGCTTCCGTCGCCGCGTAGCCGAACATTTTCTCCGCCGCAGGATTCCAGAAGGCGATGCGGCTGTCACCGTCGACCATGATGATGGCATCGCGGGTGGCGGCGGTCACCGAGTGCAGCATCTGTTCGCGCCGCGCTACTTCGGCTTCGAGAAAGGCATTCTGGTCGCGCAGCCAGTCGCGGGCGCGCTTGAGCTCGAGGTGGATCTGCACCCGCGCCAGCATGATCGGCGGGCGGTAGGGCTTGGCGATGTAATCCACGGCGCCGAGGGCGAGGCCCCTTTCCTCGTCCTCGATGGAATCGAGCCCGGTAACGAAGATCACCGGGATGTCGCGGGTGGCCTGCATGTCGCGCAAGCGCGCCAGCACGGCATAGCCGTCCATGCCCGGCATCAGCACGTCGAGCAGGATCAGGTCCGGCTTCGGCTCGCCTGCGGCGATGGCCAGCGCGCGCTCGCCCGAGGGCGCGGCCAGCACGTTGTAATTCGGGTGCAGCAGCCGGCGCAGGATGCCGAGGTTGCCGGGGTCGTCGTCCACCGCCAGGATGGTCTGGCGTGCCGCTTGTGTTGTCGCCTCGGTGCTCATTCAGACTTTCCCCTCCGCTTCCCCATGCCTTGCCCGTGCATCGCGCACGATTTCGAGCGCCTCTGGATAAAGGAATCCCTCGACGCACAATTCCAGCGACTCGCCCAAGGGGCCGAGCGCGGCCTTGAGCAGGGCCGCATTGTCCTCGAACAGATCGTTGGCGCCCATGCTGGAGGCCACCAGCAGCGGCTCCAGTTCGTCGAGCACCCCGCGTACCTTGGCCCAGTCTACGTCGACCGACGCGGCCGCGCCCTGCTCGGGCAGGGCGGCGAGGATCTCCGCGGTGAGGCGCTGCAGCTCGGCGTCCATGGCGGCGGCCAGCGGCTCTATCCGCGCCGCATCGACGCCTTGCTTCAACATCGCCTCCAATTCCGCCGCGAGGCGCTGCACCGTGGTCGCCCCCAGGTTGCCCGCGGCGCCCTTGAGCGTATGGGCTATGCGTCGCGCCTCGTCCTGATATCCCGCGGATGGCGGTTCGCGCGGCAGCGCCCGCAGCCTGGAGAGGTCGCTGCCATGGTCGGTCGCAAAGCGGCGCAGCAATCGGGTATAGGCGGCGACATTGCCGTTCAGCGTCGCGAGGCCCTGCGCGGCGTCGAGGCCGGCGATGGCCGGTAGTCCGGCGATGCCCCCCGCCTCGCCTTCCGCCGCCGCACGAGTTCCCGAAGGGACGGGCGCCGCCGGCGTCGGCGGGGCGGCGAGCGCCAGGGCCGGCAGCCAGCGCAGCAAGGCACCGAAGAGCTGCTGCGGATCGACCGGCTTGGCGACGAAGTCGTTCATGCCGGCGGCGATGCAGCGCGCGCGGTCCTCGTCGAAGACGTTGGCGGTCATCGCCAGGATGGGCAGTGCCTCCAGGCCGGGAAGCCGACGGATGGCGCGGGTGGCTTCGAGGCCGTCCATATTCGGCATCTGGATGTCCATCAGGATCAGGCCGTAGTCGCCGCTGCGCGCCTTCTCCAGCGCCTCGCGGCCGTCATTGGCCACGTCCACCTCGAGCCCGGCCTGGGTCAGCAGTTCCAGCGCCACCTCCTGGTTGATTATGTTGTCCTCGGCCAGCAGGATGCGGGCGCCGGTTTCCAGGTCGCGCACGGCCACTTCGGGTGCCGGGGCCTCGTCCAGTTCCACCAGGCTGTGCTGGCTCTTGCCCAGGAGCGCGGTGAACCAGAAGGTGCTGCCCTTGCCCGGCGTGCTGTCGGCGCCGACTTCTCCGCCCATCAGCTGCGCCAGCCGCCGGTTGATAACCAGTCCCAGCCCGGCGCCTCCATACTTTCGGGTCATCGAATTGTCGGCCTGCTCGAAGCTCGCGAACAGGCGTTCGACGGCTGCGGGGGGAATGCCGATACCGGTGTCGGCGACCTCGAAGCGCACCAGCAGGTCCCTGTCCGTTTCCGCGACGCTGGAAAGGCGCACGGTGACGGTGCCGCTCTCCGTGAACTTGACGGCATTGGACAGATAGTTGAGCAGGCACTGCGCCAGCCGGGTTGAGTCGCCGACCAGCACCGGCGGCAGCGCGTCGCGGTCAACCACCAGTTGCAGCCGCTTGTCGCGCAGCCTGGGTGCGATCATCGATACGACGTTGTCGATCATGCGGCCCACGGCGAAGTCGGCGACGTCCAGGCCCAGCGTGCCGGCCTCGATCATGGAGAAGTCGAGGACGTCGTTGATGATAGCGAGCAGATGCTGCGAGGCGGACCGGATCTTGTCGACCTTCTCCGCCTGGCCGGGGTCCGAGCCGTGCTGCAGCAGATAGGTGAGGCCGAGGATGGCGTTGAGCGGCGTGCGGATCTCGTGGCTCATGTTGGCGATGAAGGCGCTCTTCGCTATGTTGGCGGCCTCGGCGGCCACCTTGGCTTTTTCCAGTTCGACGTTGCGTTCCTGCAGCGCCCGATCCATGCGCTTGCGTTCGGTGATGTCCCTGAAAACGCCGACGAGGCAGGCAACGCCGCCGGCCGTCATCGGACCGGCGCTGGCATCGGCATAGAAGACGCTGCCGTCCTTCCGCTTCATCGGCACATCCGGCGCGACGCCGACGTCGCCACTGGCCATGCGCGCGAATTGTTCCCGGACGTAGGCGAGGCCTTCCGCGGGATGGATGCCCTCCATTCCCAGATCGAGCAACTCGTCAGCGCTATAGCCGAGCATGCTGCACATCGAGGCATTGACCATCCGGAAGCGCCGCGTTCGGGCGTCGGCTACGACGATCCCGTCCTGCACGGAGTCGAAGACGGTCCTGAGCAGGGCTTCGGAGTCGGACAGTGCCTGCTGCGTCAGCATGCGCTCGGTGATGTCTCTGAAAACGC
The DNA here is from genome assembly GCA_041648855.1 of Sulfuritalea sp. Classification (GTDB taxonomy): domain Bacteria; phylum Pseudomonadota; class Gammaproteobacteria; order Burkholderiales; family Rhodocyclaceae; genus Sulfuritalea. The sequence continues at coordinate 6,597 of JBAZOF010000046.1, forward strand.
CGATAAGATGGAGTCGTCCGTCCAGCGTTGCCGGAGCGGCACTGATGTCCGCATTGAAGACGGTGCCGTTCTTTCTTTTCACGCGCAGCGTTGCGAGGCCGATTTCGCCTTTCAGCTGCAGCTCGAATTGACGGGCGACGTCGGGGAGGTCTTCCGCGGGATGAATGTTTTCCACCCCCAGTGCGAGCAAGTCGCCGGGGCCGTATCCGAGCATGCGGCAAGTCGCGTCATTGACCATTCGGAACCGCTTGGTCTGGACATCCGCCACAATGATTCCATCCTGCACCGCATTGAAGACGGCTCGGAGCTGATCTGCGGATTCCGCCAGGGAGTGCAGCGCCCGCTTGTTATCGGCAAGCTGGGCCTCCAGTTCCTCGCCGAGAATGTTGATGCCGGCCATGACCCCGTCCAACGCGCTGTTGTCGTCGGAAAGCGTGCCCCTGGCCTTGAGGTCGCCCGCCGCGAACCTGAAGATGACCTCGAGTACCTCCGCCAGCCTCGGGTCTTCGATGTTCCTGAGCGTCGAGCTCACTCGAGATATCCCTTCAGCCACTCAAGTGCTTCATCTTCCGAATCGAACAGGCGGGTCGGCAGGAGGGGGTTGCTGAGGCCGAGGTAGAAGTTGCCGAGTACCCGGCTGACAGGCGTTCCGACGACGATGCCCACCGCGCAGGCGACCTTCGCGGCCCGTTCGCTTGCATAGAGGTGGCGGGCTTCCCTGGCAAGTGACTTCATCGTGGCGGTGTCGACGACCATCGGTCGCCTCTTGCCCTGGCTGATCTTCACCCAGGCCGCCATGCTCTCCTCGGCGTCCTCCAGCGTCACTTCTGCGCCGGGAACCCAGATGATACGGACGATACCGTCCTCTCCCAGCCACATGCCGGCTTTGGCGATGTTGACGATTTCCGGGTTTTCCATGTCCCTGCACCTGCCCCGTCAGAACCTGTACCCGGCCGTGAGTCCGAGCACGTGCTGCCTGATGTTCTGTTTTCCGTTATAGCCGAAAATGTTGCCCGCGCCATCCTGCTCGCGAGCGACGGTATTCTGGTAGGCAAAATCGATGCGCCAGTTCCCCACTATCCTGCCTGCTCCCAGAGCCAGCTCATGGCCGTCTCCGTCCGGCTGTGAAGGAGTGATATGGGTATTGGGAAACGCGCCCTGGATATAGGCATAGCCTGCCCGCAGGCTCCAGCCCGCCGGCAGCCTGTATTCGCCGCCGATCCTGACATCCCGGCTGTTTCCCGCCTTGAGTTGGGTGGTGGAATCGGGCCAGATGTCCGTCCTTGTCGTCACCTGATCCATCGAGCTCCATCCGTACCAGTCCACATCCAGGGCCAGGGTCAGGTTTTCCGACGGGGCGAAGGCGATGCCGAGACCGAACGATGCCGGATAGCGGACTTCCGCCCGCGCGTTGCTCGTGGTGGCGACTCCGGCGATGGTCATGGTCCTTTGGCCGTCATGATCGATGGACATTCCGCTGCGGTACGTGGCGCCTGCCGTGAGGCGGTCGCCGGCTTTCCACAGCAGTCCGACGATGCCGCCGAAGCCCGTGCCGTCGACCTTGTCGGCGATTCTCACGCCGGGGCCAGCCGGGATCGACCGATCCACCTGGCTGAAGCCCGCGACCAGTCCTCCGCCGAAGGAAAACGTATCGTTCATTTTCCAGGAAGCGACGGCGCTGAGGTCGGTTCTCACCATCTTCGACCGCTGCCAGGCGAAGCCGTTGACGAGGTCGTCCTGAAGTTCCGCATCCCGGGCATAGGGCGCATAGACCCCAAGGCCGGCGCTGAGTTTGTCCGTCAGGCGGCGGGTAAGGAAGAATGCCGGGGCGAGGGCTTTCTTGTCGCTGGTCTCGTTTGCGCCGCCGGCCGTCGTGTAGCGCAGCTCGGGTGAGATCGCGGCCAGCCCTGCCGCGAGCACGGTTCCATCGATCTGACTGATCCCGGCCGGGTTGTAGTAGACGGCCGATCCGTCGTCCGCGACTGCAGTGAATGCGCTCGCCATGCCCAGGGCGCGTGCGCCCTGGCCCGGGGTGGATAGCCCGCCCGCAAAGGCAGGCGCGCCCGACAAGAGGAGGAGAAAAACACTGCCCGTTGCTGCCAAGGTTTTCATAGTCCGCCTCCCAGTTCTGCATGTTCCGCCCGCGCCTCGCGGATGGTTTCGAGCGCCTCGGGGTAGAGAAAGCCCCTGATGCGCAGCGCCAGCGACACTCCCCGCTGTCCGAGCGCGGCCTCGAGTTGTGCCGCGTTTTCCTCGAACAGATCGTTGGCATGCATGCTGGAGGCCGCCAGCAGCGGCTCCAGCTCGTCGAGCACCCGGCGCACCACCGCCCAGTCCGCCTCGACAGGCGCCGCCGCAGGCTCCTCGGGCAGGGCGGCGAGGATCGCCGTGGTCAGGGTTTGCAGCTCGGCTTCCGCAGCGGCCACCAGCGCTTCGATCTGCGCCGCGTCTTCGCCTTGCTTCAACGCCGCCTCCAGTTCCGCCGCCATGCGCTGCACCGTGGTCGCCCCCAGGTTGCCCGAGCTGCCCTTGAGCGTGTGGGCGATGCGCCGCGCTTCTTCACGCTCGCTCGTGGCCAGCCGCGCGCGCAGCCTGGTCATGTCGCCGGCATGAGCGGTCGCATAGCGACGCAGCAATTGGGTGTAGGAGGCGACATGGCCGTTCAGCGTCCTGAGGCCCTGCGCCGCGTCGAGGCCGGCGATGGCGGGCAGTGCCGCAAGAGTCGGCGCTGGCGATGCGGCGACAGGCGCTTCCAGCGCCAGGTCCGGCAGCCAGCGCAACAGCGCGCTGAAGAGCTGCTGCGGATCGACCGGTTTGGCGACGAAATCGTTCATGCCGGCGGCGATGCAGTGCTCGCGGTCCTCGTCGAAGACATTGGCGGTCATCGCCAGGATGGGCAGCGCCTCCAGGCCGGGAATCCGGCGGATGGCACGGGTGGCTTCGAGGCCATCCATATTCGGCATCTGGATGTCCATAAGCACCAGATCGTAGCTTCCGCTGCGCGCCTTCTCCAGCGCCTCGCGGCCGTCGTTGGCCACCTCCACCTTGAGGCCGGCTTCGGTCAGCAGTTCCATCGCCACTTCCTGGTTGATGAGGTTGTCCTCGGCCAGCAGGATGCGAGCGCCGGTCCGCAGGCTGCGCACGGTATCCTCGGGCACCGTCGGCGCCTCGGCCAGTTCGGACACGGTGTAGCGGCTCTTGCCCACACGCGCGGTGAACCAGAAGTTGCTGCCCCGACCCGGCGTGCTGTCAACGCCGACTTCTCCGCCCATCAGGTGCGCCAGCCGCCGGTTGATGGCGAGGCCCAGGCCCGTCCCGCCGTAGCGGCGCGTGGTGGAGGCATCGGCCTGCTCGAATGCCTCGAACAGGTGTGCCTGGTTCTGGCGGGAGATGCCGATGCCGGTATCGGCAACCTCGAAGCGCACCAGCAGATCGCTGTCCGTTTCCTCGACCTTGGAGAGCCGCACGGTGATGGTGCCGCGCTCGGTAAACTTGACGGCATTGGACAGGTAGTTGAGCAGGCACTGCGCCAGCCGCGTGGAATCGCCGGTCAGCACCGGCGGCAATGCGTCGCGGTCTATCACCAGTTGCAGTTGCTTGTCGCGCAGCCGCGGTCCGATCATGGAAACGATGTTGTCCAGCATGCGACCCAACGCGAAGTCGACGACATTGAGGCCGAGCTTGCCGGCCTCGATCTTGGAAAAGTCGAGGATGTCGTTGATCACCGAGAGCAGATGCTGGGAAGCGCCGCGAATTTTGGCCACCTTGTCCATCTGCGCCGGATCCGCCCCGCGCTGCAAGAGATAGGTGAGGCCCAGGATGGCGTTGAGCGGCGTGCGGATCTCGTGGCTCATGTTGGCGACGAAGGCGCTCTTGGCCTGGTTGGCGGCTTCCGCCTCCGCCTTGGCCCCCGCCAGTTGCTGCGTGCGCGTCTTTACCTTTTCTTCAAGGCGGTGTCGGTACTCGTCCAGTTCATCGCCCGTGCGCTTTTTCTCGGTGATGTCTTCCTTCACCGCGACGTAGTGCGTGATGGTTCCGTCAGGCTGGCGCAGCGGCGTGATGATGGCGAACTCGACATATTCGCTGCCGTCCTTGCGCTTGTTGCAGAACTCGCCCTTCCACGGCTGGCCCCGGGACAGTGCAGCCCACATTTCGAGATGGGTTTCGGGCGGGGTCTTGCCCGAATGCAGGATGCGCGGGTTCTGGCCGATCACTTCCTCCCGGCTGTAGCCTGTGTTGCGGACGAAGGCTTCGTTGACGTATTCGATCTCGGCATCGAGGTTGGTGATGGCAATGCTCTCGGGGCTCTGCTCAACGGCCAGGGAGAGCTTGCGCAGTTGCGCCTCTGCAGCCTTGCGCTCGGTAACGTCCCATACCAGCGAGATCATCAACGGGCGGCCGGGTACCGGAAGGTCTCTGGCCGTGATGTAGGTGGTCGGTTCTTCCTTGCGGGTGATCGGCACATCCACCCATTCCATGCGCTCGACATCTCCGCTGGCGCAATCCGCCAGCACCCGCTCCCTGATCTGTTGCCGGAACTCCGGATCTTCGTAAACGGCATTCCAGAAAGCATCCGGGTCGGCAAGCGCCTCCCGCGTCGTCCGGTAATACCTGGGAAAGTTGTCGTTGATATAGCTGAAATTCACTGTCGGATCGACCGAGTTCACCGCGATGCCGATGGGGAGACTGTCGAGAACAGCCTTGGTGAAGGCTTCGCTTTCGCGCAAGGCCTCTTCGGCCCGCTTGCGCTCGGTGGTGTCGCGGAAGCTTGCCACCGCGCCGATCAGCCGGCCTGCTTCGTCGCGCATCGGCGTGCTGACGTACTCGACGGGAAAACTCGTGCCGTCTGCTTTCCAGAACACTTCATCCGCTACGCAGCGGACGGCGCCGTCCCGTAAGGTCGCATAGACCGGGCATTCTTCCCGCGGATACGGAGTGCCGTCGGCTCGCGTGTGGTGGTTGAGGTCGTGCATGGTCTGGCCGACGATCTCTGCCGCCGTCCGTTGCAGCATCGCTGCGCCGGCCGGATTGATGAAGGTGGCCCGTCCTTCCCGGTCGAGGCCATAGATGCCGTCGCCGGTGGCGTCAAGGATCAGCGTATTCTGCCTTTCCATCTGCTTCAGTGCGGTTTGGGTGCGTTCATGCGCCGCTTTCGCCCGCTGCATGCCGATGCCATAGGCGAGGTCGGCCGCCGCTTCGCTGAGCAGCTCGACCACATCCTCGCCGAAGGCATCCTGCTCCGCGGCATAGATGTTGAGCGCGCCGATGACGGTGCCGTCCTCCCGCAACGGCAGGGACAGCGAGGAGGCATAGCCGAATCGTTGCGCCTGTTCCATCCAGGGCCGGTAGTCGGGGTCCATCTGTGCATTGCAGCAGGCGACGGGGATGCCGTGGCGGATGGCGGCGCCAGTAGGCCCGCGGCCCGACGGCGCTTCGTCCCAGGTGATGTCGAGATGGTCGAGAAACTCCGGCGCGCCTCCCCAGGATCCCGCCACGCGCACCCGCTTGTCGTTTTCGGCATAACCCACCCAGGCCATGCGGTAATCTCCGGCCTCGACGATGGCGCGGCACATGTCCTGCAGCAATCCCGGCTCGTCATGCCCGTGCAGCATGGTCCGGTTCCCCGCGGAGAGGACCCGCAGGGCGCGGTTAGCCTGGGCCAACATGCGCTCCCTGCTCTCGATGCGGGCAGCGGTTTCATCCAGGGTCCGCGCCAGCCATCCGATCTCGTCGCTGGTGTGCGGCAGGCCGGTGCGGACGCTCAGGTCGCCGGCGCTGAAGCGCGCCGCGGCTTTCGACAGCGTCAGCAGCGGGCGCACCACCAGCCGGCCGCTGCCCCAGACCACCAGGCCCAGCGTGGCGAGCAGCACCGCGAGGGTAATGCCGAGACTGACCACGGCCGCACGCCGCACGGGAGCCTCGACCACTGTCTTGGGCACCGCCAGCGTTACACGCAGGGGGCCGGTTACCGTATTCAGCAGGGTCGTGAAAGCGAACAGCGTGAGCTCTCCGTCGAGGCCTGAATCCTCTGCAACGCCTTCGCCGCCCGCGGCCTGAATGCGCTGAAACACGGGCAGATGGCTGACACTCTTGCCGATCCATCGATTGGGATCGGGGTGGCGCACGGCGACCGTGCCCTTGGTATCCACCACGGTCAGCCTTGCACCCTCAGGCAGGCGGGCGGTCGTCAGTTCGCGGTGCAGCCATCGGAGGTTCAGCGACACGAAGAGGACACCCGTCACACTCCCGGCCTCGTCGCGCATGGCCTTGGCGAAAACGATGATCGGTATGTTGAGGACTTTCCCCGTGACGACCTCGCTGACGACCATTCCGTGCGACTTGAGAGCCGCCCGGAACCAGTTGCGGTCGGCAAAGCTGACGTGGTCCGTGCCTGGAACCGCTGCACAAGCGAGCTCGCCGCTCGGCAGCGTCCGCGCGGCCTGGATGAACTCCGGCTGCACCTTGATCAGCGCCACAAGGAACTTGTCGCAGGCCTCGGCGGGCGCGTCGGGACGCAATTCCGGTCTCAGCATCAGGCCGGTCAGGGTCGCATCGGCATTCGCGGCAATGGACTGCTGGCGGGCAGCGATCGTTCTCGCGTCGGACAGCAGATGTTCCGAGGCAGTACGCAGCCGCTCGTCGCGATCCTTGACCCCATGCCAGGCGATCAGGCTCGCCACGATCGCAAACGCCGCCAGCAGCAGCATGAACAGGCGACCGCGCAGCCCGAGGGTCAATGCGGGTTTCACGCTGCCCGGCCCTTCACCGGCGGCCTGGCGGCGTTCAGCGGTGTTATGACGTCCAAATCATGTAATGCCGAAGGATTCATTGTAGCCGCCTTGCATATTGCTTTGTGCATATTGTATTGCAGCACGCGTGCTTGCAGCATACTCCAAGGCATGAAGGTGGGTGGCAATGGGGGGGGGGAAGGGCGCGCAGCCATCCGGCGATACCGTAGCGGTTCTGCAGACCGTTTTCCTCGCATAAGCCCACCGCCGGAGATTCCTTGTCGGCGGATTGCGGCGCGGCGAGTATCATGCTCCCAGCGTATCTCCGCGGGAGCCTGCCATGAAAAAGCCTGCCACCTTGCCCGAAATCGATCATCCGGGCCTCGACACCGCCTCGATCGAGCGTTCGCTGCACCACCGGCTGACCTACTCGATCGGCAAGGACCCCATCACCGCCACCGACCGCGACTGGTTCTACAGCGCCGCCGCGGTGCTGCGCGAACGCATGATCGAGCGCTGGATGGAAACCATGCGCAGCTACTACCTGCAGGACCGCAAGCGCGTCTATTACCTCTCCATGGAATTCCTCATGGGCCGCACGCTGGTCAACGGCATGCTGAACCTGTGCTGCGACAGGCAGTTTCGCGAGGCCTTCGCGGACATGGGGCTCGACCTCGACGACATCCGCGAAATGGAGCAGGACGCGGCGCTGGGCAACGGCGGTCTCGGGCGGCTGGCCGCCTGCTTCCTCGACTCGATGGCGACCATGGGCATCGCCGGTTACGGCTACGGCATCCGCTACGAATACGGCATGTTCCACCAGGGCATCGAGGAAGGCCAGCAGGTCGAGCATCCGGACAACTGGCTGCGCTACGGCAATCCATGGGAATTCCCGCGCGCCGAAGTGCTGTACCAGGTGAAGTTCCACGGCCGCGTCGTCGATTACGCCGACGAGCACGGGCAGAAGAACCATCAGTGGGTCGACACCGACGACGTCATGGCGATGGCCTACGATTACCCGATTCCCGGCTACGACACCGGCACCGTGAACAACATGCGGCTGTGGGCGGCGAAGGCCAGCCGCGACTTCGACCTCAAGTACTTCAACGAGGGCAACTACATCGCCGCGGTGGAAGACAAGAACGAATCCGAGAACCTGTCGAAGGTGCTCTATCCCGACGACACCACCGAAATGGGCCGCGAACTGCGGCTCAAGCAGCAGTACTTCTTCGTCTCCGCCTCGCTGCAGGACATGCTCTACCGCTTCGCCAAATCGGGCACGCCGCTCGACAGCCTGCCGGACAAGGTGGCGGTGCAGCTCAACGACACGCATCCGGCCATCGCCGTGCCCGAACTGATGCGCATCCTGATCGACCAGCATCACTTCGAATGGTCGCGCGCCTGGGACATCACCACGCGCACCTTCGCCTACACCAACCACACCCTGATGCCCGAGGCGCTGGAAACCTGGCCGGTGCCGCTGTTCGAGCGCGTGCTGCCGCGCCACCTG
>JBAZOF010000047.1:0-14771 GCA_041648855.1 Sulfuritalea sp.
CTGCAACACCGGCCTGATTGCCGAGCAGTACCCCAAGGGCTTCAACGCCGCCGACGTGCCGCACGACGATCCGGCGATGCTGGTGGCCGTCGCGGCCGCGATCCATCGCCAGTATCTGGCGCGCAATGCGACCATCTCCGGCCAGATGCCGGGGCATGAGTTCGTTCCCGGCGAGGACTTCGTCGTGCTGCTGGGGGCGGACCAGTATCAGGCCACGGTGACCAAGGCCGAGAGCGGCTGGGATGTCAGCTTCGCCGGCGAACGCTATGAACTGCGCTCCAACTGGCAATTCGGCGAGCCGCTTTACGTGGGCACGCTCAACGGCCAGTCGATCTGCATGCAGATCGAGCGGCGCGGACTGGTCTATCGGTTGTTCCACTGGGGCGTGCAGGCGGACATGCAGGTGATGTCGGCGCGCACGGCGGTGCTCAAGGCACTGATGCCGGTCAAGGCGCCGCCCGACATGTCGAGGTTTCTGCTCTCGCCGATGCCGGGGCTGCTGACGCAGATCGCCGTTGTGGCGGGACAGGAGGTCAAGGCCGGAGAAATCCTGGCCAAGATCGAGGCCATGAAAATGGAGAACGTGCTCAAGGCCGAACGCGACTGCGTGGTGGCGAAACTGCTGGCCAAGCCGGGTGAAAGCCTGGCGGTGGATCAGGCCATCATCGCCTTCAAGTAAAAGTCGGCGCTGGCGGTACGGCGATTCATCGGGATCCGTAGCCGTCCCTGCTGTTAAGGAAGGGTTAAGCGGGCGGGCCTATACTTTCTACATTCGATTGAACGAAGGTAGATCCGCATGTCCGTCCTGTTGCGCTGCTTCCTGTTGCTGTTGGCATCGGCCCCCGCGCTGGCTGCCGACGAGCCAGTTCGACTGACGCCTGAGCAGGCGACACGTTCCGGCATCGTCAGCGCTGCTCTTGCCGACATGAAGGCAGGTGCGGGAATTCGCCTGCCGGCCCAGGTGGTGGTGCCGCCGGCCCAGATTGAAGTGATCGCTGCACCGTTGCCGGCGATGGTTGCCGCGCTCGGCGCCGCCTACGGCGAGACGGTGAAGAAGGGCCAGTGGCTGGTGCGACTGCAGGGTGCGCAAGTTCTCGAACTGCAGCGCGACTTCGCCAACGCCCAGGCTCAGGCGAACCTGGCCGGCGAGAGCTTGCGGCGCGACGAGAGCCTCTACGCGGACGGCATCATCGCGCAGGGACGCCTTTCGGCAACCCGCGCCGTGGCGCAGCAGGCCGCCTTGCTGCTGGCCGAGAGGCGTCAGGCCTTGCGTCTGGCGGGTGCCGCAGAACCCGGGACCGGTTCGGCAGCGCTTTCCGGGAAGACGGAAGTCCGCGCGCCCTTCGATGGCGTGGTGCTCGAGGCTTCGGTACAGCCCGGCAGCCGCGTCGATTCCATGACCCCCCTGTTCAAGCTAGGCCGCCTCGCCCCCCTTTGGCTGGAAATCCAGGCTGCGCCGGCACAGGCCGGCGGCATCCGGCGCGGCGACGCCGTCAGCATTCCCGGCTGTACCCAAGCTGGGCGGGTGGTTCTCGTCGCGCCGCAATTGCAGGCGGCCAGCCAGTCGCTGCTGATTCGTGCCGAACTGCCCAAGCCGGATGGCTGTATCCGGCCGTTCCAGTATGTGCAGGCGGAAATCGCTTCGGCGCGGCAGCTCGCGGACAAAACGTGGCGCGTTCCCTCATCGGCGCTGGTACGCCACCAGGGAGAGGTATGGGTCTTCCTGGAAGCGCCCGGCGGCTTCCGCCCGGTGGCCGTCAAGGTGCTTGACGAGACACCGGATACCACGCTGGTGGCGGCAGATCTTGCGGCGGAGTCCAGACTTGCGGTGAAAGGCGTATCCACCCTGAAAGCGAAGTGGCTCGGCCTGGGCGGAGGCCAGTAAATGGCCCCCCGCGCTCGCAACCCCGGCTCGCTGCCCCCCACCGGGGGACGCATGTCTCCTTGGGGCGACCCGGCGGAGGCATAGGATGCTGCAAAAACTGGTCGAATTCGCGCTGACCCAGCGTCTGCTGGTGCTGATCGCCACGCTGCTCCTGATCGGCGTCGGCGCCTATGCCCTGCGCGGACTGCCGATCGACGCCTATCCCGATGTGTCATCGACGCAGGTCAAGATCATTGTCAAGGCACCGGGCATGACGCCGGAGGAAGTCGAGGCGCGTGTCGTCACGCCGATCGAGCTGGAAATGCTCGGCATCCCGAAACAGCGCAGCTTGCGCGCCGTGGCCAAGTACGCCATCGCCGACATCACGCTCGATTTCGAGGACAGCGCCGATATCTACTGGGCGCGGCAACAGGTATCCGAGCGCCTGGCCAGCGCGATGAAGGATTTTCCCGCGGAAGTTTCGGGTGGCCTCGCGCCGATCACCACGCCGCTGGGCGAGATGCTGATGTTCACTGTCGAAGGCAATATCTCTCTGGCGGAAAAACGCAGCTTGCTCGATTGGGTTATCCGGCCGCAACTCAGGACCCTGCCCGGCGTGGCCGACGTCAATGCCCTGGGCGGTCACGTGCGAACCTTCGAGGTGGTCCCCAATCTGCTAGCGCTCAAGGCACGCTCGCTCACCTTGACCGATCTGCGCCGCGCGCTTGAGACCAACAACCGCAATGACGGTGCCGGACGCTTGACCGAGGGCGAGGAATCGCTGCTGGTTCGCGTCGAGGGCAGCGTGAAGACGCTCGACGATCTGCGCACCATTCTCGTGCCCGATGCGCCCGGTGCCCATTCGGGGCAGGTCACTCCGCATGTCACCCGCGTCGGCGACGTTGCGACGGTGCGTATCGGCAGCCTGACCCGTTACGGTTTTGTCACTCGCGGCGGCACCGAGGAAGCCGTGGAGGGCCTCGTGCTTGGCTTGCGCGGCGCCAACGCGCGCTCCGTGGTCGAGGGTGTCCGCGCCAAGCTGGCCGAGATCGCACCATCGCTGCCACCGGGTGTGACGACGAAGATTTTCTATGACCGCGGCGCGCTGGTCGACCGCGCCATCGGCACCGTGGCAAAAGCGCTGGCCGAGGCCATCGTGCTCGTCGTGGTGCTGTTGCTGGCCTTCCTCGGCAATCTGCGCGCGGCCGTTGCCGTTGCCTGTGTTTTGCCGCTCGCGGCGCTGGCGACCTTCATCCTGATGAGTGCGTTCGGCATGTCGGCCAACCTGATGAGCCTTGGCGGCCTGGCCATTGCCATCGGCATGCTGGTCGACGCTGCAGTGGTCGTGGTGGAAAACATCGAAAGCCAGCTGGCCGATCCGGCCGGCGCCAAGCTGCCCTTCCTGCATCGCATTTACCGCGCTGTGCGCGAGGTGACGGAGCCGGTGGTGTCGGGCATGGCCATCATCGTCATCGTCTTCCTGCCGCTGCTGACCCTGCAGGGGCTCGAAGGCAAGCTGTTCATTCCCGTCGCACTGACCATCATCTTCGCTCTCTCGGGTTCGCTGCTGCTGTCGCTGACCGTGATTCCGGTGCTGACGTCCTACCTGCTGAAGCCCGCCGCCGGCCACCACGAACCCTGGCTGCCGCGACAGGCTACTCGCCTCTATGAGCCCCTGCTGCGCTGGAGCCTGGCCAATGCGCGCAAGGTGATCATCACGGCGCTGGCGGCGCTGGCCGCCACGATCGCGGCCTTCTTTCTGCTCGGCAAGACCTTCATGCCGACCATGGACGAGGGCGACATCCTGATGCAACTGGCCAAGCTGCCTTCGATCAGCCTGGAGCAGAGTGCGCAGACCGACATGGCGGTGCAGCGGGCGCTGCTCGAGCGAGTGCCGGAGATCAAGGACATCGTCGCCCGCACGGGCTCCGACGAGCTCGGCCTCGATCCGATGGGACTCAACGAGACCGACAGTTTTCTCGTGCTGGCTCCGCGCAGCGAATGGCGCAAGCCGGACAAGCAATGGTTGACCGACGAAATCCGCAAGGTGCTGGTCGACTTTCCCGGGATGGACATCGCCTTCACCCAGCCGATCGAGATGCGCGTATCGGAGATGCTTACCGGAACGCGCGGCGATCTGGCGATCAAGGTGTTCGGCACCGACCTCGCCGAACTCAACGCGCTGGCCGAGACAATCGCCGCGCTGCTGAAGACCGTCCCCGGCGCGCAGGATGTGCTGACGGTTAAGAACGAGGGCGTGCAGTATTTCACGGTGGAAGTCGATCGTCTGATGGCCGGCCGATTCGGGCTTTCCATCGAGGACATCGCCACCGCCCTGCGGGCCCAGGTCGAAGGTCAATCGCTGGGACTGGTGCTCGAGGGCGGCCGCCGCACGCCGCTGGTGATCCGCGGCAGCGATGAGGTACGCATGTCGCCGGCATTGTTCGCCGGCGTGCATCTGGCGCTGCCGAACGGCGAGACCATTCCGCTCTCGGCCCTGGCCAGCCTCAAGCGATTGGTCGGCCCGGTCAAGGTCGATCACGAGAATGCCGCGCGCCTGGTCGTGATCCAGGCCAATGTCACCGGTCGCGACCTGGTCGGCTTCGTCGAAGAAGCCAGGGCGAAGGTGGCCGCCGAGGTGAAGCTGCCTGCCGGCTATCGCCTGGCCTGGGGTGGCCAGTTCGAGAACCAGCAGCGTGCCGCGAAACGCCTGATGCTGGTGGTGCCGGTGGCGCTGGCGCTGATCTTCCATATTCTGTTCACCACCTTCGGTTCGGTGCGTCAGGCGGCGATGGTCTTCGTCAATATTCCGTTCGCCCTGATCGGCGGCGTCTTCGCCCTGCTCATCGCCGGAGAGTACCTGTCGGTGCCGGCCTCGGTCGGCTTCATCGCCCTGCTCGGCATTGCGGTACTCAACGGCCTGGTGCTGATCTCCCATTTCAATCAGTTGCGGGCGCAGGGCATGCCGCTCGAGCGCGTGGTGATCGAAGGTTCGAAGCGCCGCCTGCGGCCGGTGCTGATGACGGCCTCGATTGCGGCTTTCGGCCTGGTCCCGCTGCTGTTTGCCAGCGGGCCAGGCTCGGAAATACAGCGGCCGCTGGCCATCGTCGTCATCGGCGGACTGATCACCTCGACGCTGCTGACGCTGGTGATGCTGCCCATCCTCTACCAACGCTGGGGAAAAGAGACATGACGAAACGCCTCGACGCCTGTCTCACGCTGATCCTGCCCAAAGGGCTGGAAGCGCGGATTCTCGACAAGCTGCTGCAGCATCCGGAGTGGGTGGGCCCCTTCAATACTCACCGCGTCGAGGGCCATGGCGACCCCGGCGGCATCGAGAGTCCGCGCGAGCAAGTGCGCGGCCGCGCCGAGCGGGTGCGCATCGAGATCCTGATGGATGCGAGCCACGTGGCGGAGCTGCTGCAGGAATTGCGCAGCGAACTGCCCAGCCCCGATGTGGCATGGTGGCTGAGTCCGGTGCTCGATTCGGGGGCGCTGGCATGAAGCGCCTGCTGATCCTCCTGCTGTTTCCGCTGACTGTCTGCGCCGCCGATCCGACCGATCTGCCGCCTGCGGCTCAGGTTGAAAAGACTCTCCGCGCCCATCCCCTGGTGCGCGGTGCGGCTGCCGGCATCCAGGTCGAGGAGGCCAACCGCGACCGGCTCGAGGCCGGTCCGCACGAATTTGCGCTGAGACTCTCCAGTCAGCAGCGACGTGACCGTCCGGTCGACATCAGTTACCGCGAGAATGAAGTCGGTCTCGAGCGCGCCATCCGGCTGCCGGGCAAAGCCGCCCGGGATTCGGCGCTGGGCGCTGTGGGCATCGAGCATGCGCGCTTTGCCCTCGGCGATGCCTTGCACGAGAGTGCGCGGCTGCTGCTCGGCCGCTGGTTCGAGTGGCGGCGCGAAGCCGCGGCGGCACGGCAGTGGGCGCTGCAAGTCGAGACCCTGCAACGCCAGCACGAGGTGGTTGGCAAGAGAGTCGGCGCTGGCGATGCGGCGAAGCTCGAAGAATTGCTGTCAGGAGCCCAACTGGCGCAAGCGCAGGCTCAGCTGGCGCAGGCCCAGGGGCGACGCGACCGTGCAGCGACCGAGTTCAGCCAATCTTTTCCGGGGATCGCCCTGCCCGCAGACGCAACCCTGGCAACGCCTGAGCCGCAGGCGATCGGGGAATCTGCCGGGACATGGCGCCAGCGCATCCTCGAGCACAACCACGAACTGGCGATGGCTCGCAGCGCGGCGCGGCGCGGCCAGATTATGGTGCAGCGACTCGACGCCGAGCGCATGCCCGATCCGACGCTGGGCGTGAAATTCGGCAGCGAGCGTGACGGTCAGGAGCGCATCGTCGGCGTGCAATTGACGATCCCGCTGCCTGGCAGCGGCCGCGCGGCCTCGGCCCGTGCCGGTGTGGCCGAGGCCGACGTGGCCACTGCACGCGAAGCCCTGGTGCTGGCGCGCGTCGAGGCGGAAGCGCTGCGCACGGTCAGCCTGGCGCACAGCACTCGCGGCCAGTGGCAGCGACTCGAGGATGTTGCCCTGCGCATGGAAGAAAACGTACGCCTGCTGGAAAAAGCCTGGCGCATGGGCGAAGGCCAGTTCGCCGAGTTGCAGGCGGTCCGCCGCCAGGCCATCGAGGCAAGGCTGGCGGCATCGCAGGCACGACTCGAAGCCAGTGAGGCGCGCTATCGCCTGTTGCTCGATGCCCATCAACTCTGGGACATGGAAGCCGATTGAGTGGCCGATGCGGACAGCCGTCAGAAGGTGATTTCGACCCGCGCACCGGCCAGGGTTGCATTGCGCGTCGCCGATGCGCCGCCGGGATGGCGCACATGCTGCAGACTGGGTTGCAGCGCGAACCAGGGCGTGATCGCCGCGCGCCAGGTGATCTCGAAAGCTTCCTCGGCAGAGGCCGTGTCGGTGCCGGCTGAGGCCTGAACGGCGCGCCACTTCGGCGCCAGGCGGCTGCGCGTCCAGCCGAAGGCGACACTGTCGTCGGGCCGGCTGGCAAATGGGCCGCGCAAGCGGACGCCAAGGTTCCACATGCGATCGATCGCCGTCGAATGGCCGCTGCTGAACGCGTAGCGGGCGAAGGTGGTCAGGTCGCGGCCGGCTTCCGCACCGAGACTGAAGAGCGTGCGCTCGGCGAGCAGGTAGCCGCCCTGCGAGCGGCGCTGCAACGGGTTGCCGTCGGCATCGACGTCGAGTTGATCGGCGACGCGGTTTCCGTAGCGCCAGAACCCGATGGCGTACTTGCTGACGCCGCCGTACTTTTCGTGGGCGACCAATCCAGGTGTCGGCCTGACGCTTGCCGGGTCGACCGGTTCGAAGAGATGACCGAACTCGAGCGGCATCCAGCCGATTTCGCCGATGACGAAGGCGCCATCGCCCCGGGCGAAGCGGATGGCCGTGGCTTTCGGCCGCGCCGGGTCGTTGGGAATGCCATCCATCAGTGCCCCCATTGCGTACCAGTTTCGATTCTCAGACAGCCACTTGGCGCGAATGCCGAATGCGGCGTTGTTGAATACGGAAGGGGAGTTGGTCAGCGCCAGATCCGCGGGCGTGCCATAGGCCGGGTGCAGCAGCGTTGTCGCCGAATCCATGGTGAAGAACTCGGAGTCGATCGGGTAGAGGCCCGCCAGGACCGAGAAGCGGTCGTCGAGAAAACCCTTCTGTATCCAGGCATGAAACAGGCGCGTGGTCGCCACCGGCACCTCTATGTTGCTGACGCCCATCAGGCTGCCGGTGCGCCGCGCGTTGATGCCGGTTCCGGCGTCGGTATCGGTATTGAGGTAGGCGACGGCATTGCTCCAGCCCAGCAGCTTTTCCAGGTCGGCGCGCAGCTTCAATTCCAGATGGCTGACCGTTTGACCACCCTTCATGATGCCGCCGCGATTGTGCAGGCTATCGAGCCTGAGCCCGGCTTCCATGGCCACGCCGCGCTGCCAGAGTTCGCTGCGGGCGCCATTCCAGTCGCCAGTCAGGGTCGAGCTTGCATAGTCGGGGGCATTCTCGGCTGCTACCGCTAACGGCAGCACGAGTCCGGCGAACAGCGAAATGCCAGCGATGACCCGTTTGCGCGGTGGCATCTTCAAAATCGCCGTGTCGCCAGCGCCAGCGCCAGGGCTCTGCGTCCTATGGAGCTTTCAGAGCGTCGGGTAGTCCGTGTAGCCCTTTTCACCCCTGGCATAGAAGGTGGCCGTATCCCACTTGTTGAGCGGCGCATCGCGGCGCAGGCGCTCGACCAGGTCGGGGTTGGAGATGAAGGGTTTGCCGATCGCGATCAGGTCGGCGTGGCCGCGCGCCAGGATCGCTTCACAGGCGGCTGCCGTCTTGAAGCCGCCACAGGCGATGAGCCCGCCGTGGAAGGCGTCGCGCAGCGCGGGCATCATCGAGTGGTTCGCGTCGTGAATCCAGTCCGCGGTCTGGCAGTAGATATGCAGAAAGCCGATGCCGCGCTGATTCAGCTCGCGCGCCAGCCACGGATAGGTCACCAGCGGCTCGGGATCGGGAACCATGCCGTTGCCCACGCCATACGGCGACTGGCGCACGGCGATGCGTTCCGGCGCAACCACAGTTGCCACCGCGTCGACCACTTCCAGCAGCAGGCGATAGCGATTGGCCAGTGACCCGCCGTAGGCATCGTTGCGGTTATTCACTGCCGGACAGCGGAATTGATCGAGCAGGTAGCCGTTCGCGCCGTGAATCTCCACGCCGTCGAAACCGGCCTGCATGGCGAGTTTCGCGGCATGAGCGAACTCGGCGACGACACCGCGGATCTCCTGAATGCTCAGGGCCTCCGGCTGGCCGCAGTCGACGGATACGGGCCTGCCGTCGGGCCCGGGAATCATCGTCTGCGTGGCGGCAGGCTTGATCGACGCGCCCGCCGGGGCGCTGCCATCGGCGTGCAGCGCGGCATGCGCGACGCGGCCGCAATGCCAGATCTGGGCGAACATCCTGCCGCCGGCGGCATGCACGGCGTCGGTAACCGGTTTCCAGCCCGCTGCCTGCGCCTCGTTCCACAGCGCCGGCGTGTTGAGGTAGCCGCGCGCGCGATCCGAGACCGGCACGCCTTCCGAGATGATCAGGCCGGCGCTGGCGCGTTGGCGGTAGTACTCGACGACCAGGTCATTGGGCACGGCGTCCGCATGGTCGGCGCGGCAGCGGGTCATGGGCGCCATGACGATGCGGTTGGCCAGTTGCAGGGCCGAATTGGAATAGGAATCGAAGAGCATGAGAGAATTCCGGCACGTAAGGGAAACGGGGATTCTACCCAAGTGAGGGGGTAGAATTTTGCGGGTATTCCAACCGGATCGTGCCGTGTCGCGCATTCCACTCGTATTGTTCCTGCTGTGCTGCTGGTTGTGCCACAGCGGCAGCGCGTTGGGCGCCGTGCGTCTGGTGCCGGGCATCACGTCGGTCGCCCTGGCGGCAGAAGTGGCTGTGCTGGAAGACCCGAGCGGCCGCCTGTCGCTGGCCGACGTTCAACGCCGCGCGACGGAGTTCATCCCCTCGAAATTGCCGGCTGACGCGGCGATCAACTTCGGCTATTCCTCCTCCGCCTGGTGGTTGCGTTTCACCATCGATGCAGACGCGGCCGCGCCGCGCGACTGGCTGCTGGAAGTGGCCTTTCCCACGCTGGACAGCGTCGACTACTTCGGTCCGGGTGGAGAGCATCTGAATGCAGGCGACCAGTTTCCCTTCGCGGCGCGGCCGCTGCTGCATCGCAATTTCGTGTTCCCGCTGCATTTGAGCGAGAAGGGCGACAGCACCGTCTGGCTGCGCATCGCATCCGAAGGCACGCTGACCATACCGCTGCGGCTGTGGCAGACCGAGACTTTCTGGCAGAAGTCGCTGGCCAGCTATGCACTGCTTTCAATCTATTTCGGCATGCTGCTGGCGCTGGCTCTCTACAATCTGCTGCTTTGGCTTGCGCTGCGCGACCACACCTATCTCACCTATGTCCTGTTCGCTGCCAGCATGGCCGTCGGACAGCTTTCCCTCAGCGGACTGGGCAACGAATTCCTCTGGCCCACCTGGCCGGTATGGGGCAACATGGCCTATTCGGCGGGCTTCGCCGCCACTGGCCTGTTCGGCGCCTTGTTCACCCGGGGTTTTCTCGATACACGGCACAGCGTGCCGCGTCTCGACGGCGCCGTAATCGGCCTCGCTGCGCTGTTTGCCCTGCTCATGGTGGCGCCCCTGATTGCGCCCTACCGCCTGGCGGCCATCCTCACCTCGCTGACCGGCGTTGCGTTTTCGCTGGTGGCAATGGTTGCCGGGATTCGTTGCTGGCGCACCGGTCAGCCCGGCGCGCGCACCTTTCTGTTGGCTTGGACTGTCCTCCTGCTGGGCGTCGCCATCGTCGGCCTGCGCAACCTGGATCTGCTGCCGACCACTTTCTTCAGCTTCTATGCCATTCAGATCGGCTCGGCACTGGAGATGCTGCTGCTCTCCTTTGCCCTGGCCGATCGCATCAACGGCCTGCGGCGCGAGAAGGACGCTGCCCAGAGCGAGGCGCTGTCGACCAAGCAGCAGCTGGTAGGAGCCCTGCGGCGATCCGAGGCGAGCCTCGAACGGCGCGTCGCCGAGCGCACCGCTGAGCTGGAAGGAGCCAATGCCCGGCTGCGCGAGAATGAGCGCCAGCTGCAGTCGCTGGCCCATAGCGATACGCTGACGGGACTCGCCAACCGGCTGCTGTTCGACGCCCGCTTGCAGCAGTCGATGCAGCACGCGCGGCGCAGTCACGGCAAAATAGCGTTGCTGGTGGTCGATCTCGATCGCTTCAAGTCGATCAACGACGACTATGGTCACGCGATCGGCGACGAAGTCCTGCGCAGCATGGCGGATCGCTTTCGGGCGACGGTGCGCGAGGTCGACACGGTGGCCCGCCTCGGCGGCGACCAATTCGCGATTGCCTTGAGCGGCATCAGCAGCGGCGCAGATGCGGAGCGCATGGCGGAGAAAGTCATTGCCAATCTCGGGGAGCCGATGCGCGTGCTCGGCGTGCCGCTGGAAGTCGGGGCCAGTGTCGGCATTGCAATGTTCTCCGGTGGCGACCTGTCACCGTCCGAACTGGTGCGCCACGCGGATCAGGCGATGCATGCGGCGAAGGATGCCGGAGGCGGATGTTGCCGGATGTTTGCCGGGTAATGCTCACGGTCACGCCAGACCGCGCGCAGAGAATGAAACACGCGAAAAGCGAATTTATGGCCCGTCCCTCCCATCCTCCCCTCACGGGGAGGCTTCTGGTCTGCTCGCTTCGCTCGACCATTACCCGTCGCTCCGAACGAGTTATTCCACGCTAAACCGGCTGCGGCAGCGAGCGCGACCGGGCGCTCAGGCCAGACGCGCGAAGGCTTCGATCACCTCGGCCGGCGCCTGGACCAACTCGATCAGCACGCCTTCTCCGGCAATCGGGAACTGCTCGTTGGCCTTGGGATGAAGGAAGGTGATGTCATAGCCTGAGGCGCCCTTGCGGATGCCTCCCGGGGCGAAGCGCACGCCCTGCGCCGTGAGCCATGCCACGGCTGCCGGCAGATCGTCGATCCAGAGTCCGACGTGGTTGAGCGGCGGCTCATTCACCGCGGGCTTTTTTGCCGGGTCGAGCGGTTGCATCAGATCGACTTCCACCTTGAAGGGACCGCTACCCATCGCCGTGATGTCTTCGTCAACGTTTTCGCGCTCGCTGACGAAATTGCCTGTCACGGCAAGGCCGAACATCTCGACCCAGAGTTTCTTGAGACGCTCCTTGGACGGGCCGCCGACGGCGATTTGCTGGATTCCGAGTACCTTGAAGGGGCGCACCTTGGCTTGCGGCGTCATCGATGAATTCATTTGTTCAGGGAGTCCTGCTGCCTTGGCCGCACCGGCCTACTGCTTTTGCCCGATGCACTCGCGGATGCGCGCCAGCAGTTCCTCTTCGTCGTAGGGTTTGCCCATGTAGTGATCGACGCCGATTTCTGCCGCCATCTGGCGGTGCTTGTCGGCCGTGCGTGACGTGATCATGATGATCGGGATATGTTTCAGGCGCTTGTCGGCACGGATGTTGCGCGCCAGATCGAAGCCGTCCATGCGCGGCATTTCGATGTCCAGCAGCATGACGTCGGGGATCACTTCGCCGAGTTGCTCCAGCGCATCGACGCCGTCCTTCGCGGTCAGCACGTGATAGCCATGACGCGCGAGCAGCCGGCCGCTGATCTTGCGCACGGTCAGCGAATCGTCGACCACCATCACGGCCGCCGCGGCCGCGACGGCAGGGGCCGTGGGTGCCGCCGTGACTGCTGCCGGAGCCTCGACCGGGGCGGTCGCCAACTGCACCGGGGTGCTGGTGCGCTCGATAGCGCGGGCTGCCAGGGCGACAGGGTTGAGAATCAGCGCAACCTCGCCGTTGCCCAGCACCGTGGCGCCGGCGAGGCCGGGCACGCGGGCGAGTTGCGGCCCCACGGCCTTGACCACGACTTCCTGGTTGCCGCTGAGGCTATCGACTTCCAGCGCCACACGTTCGGTTCCGCCCTTGACCAGCAGTATCCAGTGTCGTCGTGCCGGCGGCGGCGTTGCGTCCTTGTCGCCCAGCAATACAGGGAGATAGTTGTAGGGATAACGGTTTCCCAGCCATTCGGCGCTACCCGTGCTGCGCACCTGGGCGGCAGGGTCGGGCTTGTGCTCGGTGGCCTGCTCGATCATCGAGGACGGAATTGCGTAGGTTCGACTGCCGGCAGTGACCAGTACCGCCTGCGTTACCGCAAGGGTTAGCGGCAGATAGATGCGGAAGGTGCTGCCACGCCCGGCAGTCGATGCGATCTCGATGCGGCCGCCGAGACTGGCGGTCTCGCTCTTCACCACATCCAGTCCGACGCCGCGTCCTGCCAGAGTCGTCAGACCTTCCGCGGTGGAGAATCCGGGCTGGAAGATGAGCTGCATCAGGGTCGCGTCGTCGACTTCGGCGTCCGCTGGAATCAGGCCGCGCTCAATGCCGCGCTGGCGTATCCGGTCGAAGCGGAGTCCGGCGCCATCATCGGCGATGGAAAGCACGATTTCATTGCCTTCCTGCGCCAGCGACAAGGTAATCTGGCCGATCGCTTCCTTGCCGGCCGCCACTCGCGCGGCATGGTCTTCCAGGCCGTGGGCGACGCTGTTGCGCAGCAAATGCTCGATCGGGCCGGCCATCTTGTCCAGCACCGAGCGGTCAAGTTCGGTCTGGCCATGACGGATGTCGAGGTTGGCGCGCTTGCCGGTATCTTTCGCCGCCTGGCGCACCACGCGATGCAGGCGATCGGCCAGGCTTTCGAAGGGCACCATGCGCACGCCCATCATGCGCTGCGACAGTTCGCGGCTCAGTCGCGCCTGCGCAGTCACGGCCGCATTGGCATGGTCGAGATTGCGCAGCAGGTTCTGCTGCACGGTGGCGACGTCGTTCACGCTTTCCGCCATCATCCGCGTCACTTCCTGGAAGCGGGTGAAACGGTCGAATTCCAGCGGGTCGAATTCCTGCCCGCGTTCGGTTGCCAGCGCTTGCTGCGACTGCATCTGCAACTCGGCCTGAATCTCGACTTCACGCAGTTGCTTGCGCAGACGAATCACGTTTTCCGTGAGTTCAAGCAGCGAAGCCTTCACTGCGAGCAACTCGCCTTCGATCCGGCCACGGGCGATGGCGACTTCACCGGCCTCGTTAACCAGTTGGTCGACCAGGTCCGCGCGCACGCGCAGATGCACCTGGGCAGCGGGAGCGAAGGCCGCCGCGGCAGCAGCGGCTGGAGCAGCGGCAACATGCTCTGCCTCGGCCATCTCTTCGTGCCGGAGCACCGGCACTTCTTCCGTCAGCTTCTCGATCGAGACGTCGAGCCCGGCGGTCGGAAGCGGCAGTTCCAGTTCGGGACGGGCCGCCAGCGGATTGCGCAGGTGCTCGATCAGCATCGCGGCCCGGTCGTATGAGCTTTCCAGACCATCGATCATGGTCGGCTGCACCGACTTCATGGCGGTAGCCTGATCGACGCGGTCCTCCATCGAATGCAGCAGTTCGCCGCAACCCATGGCGCCGGCCATCCGTGCGCTGCCCTTCAACGTATGCAGTGTGCGCTGGAGCGTACGGGAGATCTCAAGGTCGGTCGGCGCGGCCCGCCACTGGCGCAGCGCCTCACCGATTTCGCGCATGAGATCCACGCTTTCCTCGAGGAACAGCGGCAGCACCTGCTCGTCGATTTCGTCTTCGATCCGTGCGGCGCGGCGCTCTGCGGCGGTCATGATGACTTCCGGTACCTCGGGTGCTGCAGGTGCCTCGGGTGTGACAATTGCTACAGTTTCGACGGGTGCGGCGGCTACCTCAGGTGCGGCGGGTGTCTCAGGTGCCTCGGGTGCGGCAGGTGCCTCGGGTGCAAGAGGTACGGCAGCTTCTACTGCGGCCGTCGTCATTGCATTGAGCTCGTCAGCGAGTGCGGTCTCCTCGCCGGGCATGCGCCGTTCAGCAACGGCACCCAGCATGCCTTCGAGAGCGCCGGCGCAGCGCGCGAATATGAAGCGCTGCTCTTCGGTTGGTCTGGCTTCCAGCAGCGACAAGCGGGTCAGTGCATTTTCCAGCGCACGGGCGAGGCTCGAGATCGGCATGAAGCCGGTGCCGGCGGATATGCTGGCCGTGGTGTGCGCGGCGCGGATGACGTCGTTGCCTGGAACCACTTCAAGGCCAAGATTGGCTTGCAGCGTTGCGACGTGCTCGCGGGTTTCACCGAGGTACAAGTTGTAGAGCGTGGGTGCCACTTCCACGTCGCCGACACGGATCGGTGGCGGCGCCGGGAAAGAGACGACCGCTGCGGACGGCTGGACTGCTTCAGGCATCTTCGATGCTGCTGCGGCAGCGGCAGCTTCGGCAGCGGCAGCTTCGGCAGCGGCGGCTTCGGCAGCGGCGGCTTCGGCAG
>JBAZOF010000048.1:0-14654 GCA_041648855.1 Sulfuritalea sp.
ATTTGAGCGAACTGCTGCAGGTTCCGGCCGCGAGGGATCAATTGCTCGACCAGCATAGGGCGGTATGGCGGGCAATCGAGCAGGGCAATGCCGACCAGGCGTTGAGCGCGGCGGCCAACCACATTAGTTACGTGCGGCAGAATCTCACCCGCATGCTGCGTAGCGACGCGCGCCACAATCCCTGAATCCCGACGCATGACGACCACGGGAATCGCCCGCTTCTGTCTCATCCGTCATGGCGAGACAGACTGGAATAGCGAGAAGCGCGTTCAGGGACAGATCGACATCGATCTCAACGCGATCGGCGAAGCACAGGCGCGAGCGGCGAGAGCCGGCTTGGCGGAACATTCCTTTGCGGCGGTTTATAGCAGCGACCTGCTGCGCGCATGGCACACGGCGCAAATTGCGACCACCGGACTCGGGCTCGCCGTGTCGCCGGCGCCGACTTTGCGCGAACGGCATTTCGGCGTGCTGCAGGGCATCACCGCGCAGGAAGCCAGCGTGCAGCGACCGGATGCATTCCATCATCACCATGCGCGGACGCCGGATTACGATTACGAAACCGGCGAATCCCTGCTTGCTTTCTCGGCGCGCATCATGGATGCCCTCGGCACTCTGGCGGCGCGCCATGCCGGGCAGAATGTACTGGCCTTCACCCATGGCGGCGTACTCGATATCGTCCATCGCGCCGCGACCGGTCGGGCGCTCGATGCGCCGCGCGACTTTTCGCTGCCGAATGCGGCCTTCAACTGGGTGGAATACGGCGATGCGGGCTGGCGGCTGATATCCTGGGCCGACTGCGCGCATCTGCAACGCGCGCTGGAGGAAATGCTTGAGTAGCGGCCGGTTGGACTCCCGGGGCCGGATGCTAAAATCCGCGAATTCCCATCCATCTACGGATTCCGCCATGTTTTCAAAGCAGAACACCCTCGCCAAGAGCGACCCGGATCTCTGGGCCGCGATTCAGAACGAAAACCGCCGTCAGGAAGATCACATCGAGCTGATCGCCTCCGAGAACTACGTCTCCTGGCCCGTGATGGAGGCGCAGGGTTCGCAGCTGACCAACAAGTACGCCGAAGGCTACCCGGGCAAGCGTTACTACGGCGGCTGCGAGTACGTCGATATCGCCGAGCAACTGGCCATCGATCGCGCCAAGAAGCTGTTCGGCGCCGACGCCGCCAATGTCCAGCCCAACTCCGGCTCGCAGGCCAATCAGGCCGTGTTCATGGCCTTTCTCAAGCCCGGCGACACCGTCCTCGGCATGAACCTGGCCGCCGGCGGCCATCTGACCCACGGCATGGCGCTGAACATGTCCGGCAAATGGTTCAATATCGTTCCCTACGGCCTCGACGAGAACGAGGAAATCGACTATGCGGAGATGGAGCGGCTGGCGCATGAGCACAAGCCCAAGCTGATCATCGCCGGCGCTTCGGCCTATGCGCTGAAGATCGACTTCGAGCGCTTCGCCAAGGTGGCGAAGGCGGTCGGCGCCATCTTCATGGTGGACATGGCGCACTACGCCGGCCTTGTTGCCGCCGGGTTCTATCCGAATCCGGTGCCGCACGCCGACGTCGTTACCTCGACCACGCACAAGACCCTGCGCGGACCGCGCGGCGGTTTGATCCTGATGCGTGCCGAGCACGAGAAGGCGATCAACTCGGCGATCTTCCCCGGCTTGCAGGGTGGCCCGCTGGAACATGTCATCGCGGCCAAGGCCGTGGCCTTCAAGGAGGCGATGACACCCGAGTTCCGCGACTATCAGGAGCAGGTGATCGACAACGCCCAGGTGATGGCCAAGGTGTTGAAGAGCCGCGGCCTGCGCATCGTCTCCGGGCGCACCGAGTCGCATGTGTTCCTGGTCGATCTGCAGGCCAAGAACATCACGGGCAAGGACGCCGAGGCCGCGCTGGGCCGCGCCCACATCACAGTCAACAAGAACGCGATTCCGAACGATCCGCAGAAGCCCTTCGTCACCTCCGGCATCCGCCTCGGCACACCGGCCATGACCACGCGCGGTTTCACCGAAATCGAAGCCGAACAGGTCGCCGAGCTGATCGCCGACGTGCTCGATGCGCCGCATGACGAAGCGGTGCTGGCGCGGGTTCGCGGCGAAGTGTCGACCTTGTGCAAGAAGTTTCCCGTCTATGGCTGAACGCCATGAAATGCCCCTACTGCGGCGACGAGAACACCCAGGTCGTTGACACCCGGGAGAACGAGGACGGCGACACCGTGCGTCGCCGTCGTCGTTGCCTCGCCTGCGACAAGCGCTTCACCACCTACGAACGCGTGGAGCTGCAGCTGCCGCAGGTAGTTAAGAAGAACGGCAGCCGTACCGAATACGACCGCGACAAGCTCAAGGCCAGCATGATGCTGGCGATGAGAAAGCGGCCGGTCACCACCGAGAGCATTGATCTGGCGCTCGATCGCATCGAGGAAAAGCTGGTGCAGCTGGCGCTGCGCGAAGTGGCGTCCGATCGCATCGGCGAACTGGTGATGCGCGAGCTGAAGAAGCTCGACAAGGTGGCCTATATCCGCTTTGCTTCGGTCTATCGCAACTTCGAAGACGTCGACGAATTTTCCGACGCCATCCGCGAAATCAAGAAGCCGCGGCAGCCCCGGGCCAAGCCGTGATCGGCCTCGGCAGATGAGCGCCGCCCGCCGGGCCGTCCCAACGGCGGCGCAGCCAACATGCGGATCTGCGCGGCAGCGAACCACCGTCACCCCCTGCCTTGGGCAGGGGGCTGGGGGTAGGGTAGTCCAGTGAGCTTTTCGGCGGCCGATCATGCATTGATGGCGCGCGCCCTGCTGCTGGCGCAGCGCGGCCTGTACGGCACCACTCCCAATCCCCGCGTCGGCTGCGTCGTGGTCAGGGACGGCAATGTGATCGGCGAAGGCTGGCACGAGAAGGCCGGCCTGCCGCATGCCGAAGCGGCTGCGCTGTCGGCAATAGTCGGCGCTGGCGGCACGGTGAAGAATGCCACCGTCTACGTCACGCTGGAGCCCTGCAGTCATTTCGGCCGCACGCCGCCGTGTGCCGATGCGCTGATCGCTGCTGGCGTCGCTCGCGTGGTGGTGGCGATGCCGGATCCGAATCCCCTGGTGGCGGGGCAGGGGATGGCCAGGCTGGTTGCGGCGGGCATCGATGTGGCCAGCGGCCTGCTGGCGGCCGAGGCAGGAGAACTGAATATCGGCTTCGTATCGCGCATGACGCGCGGCCGGCCTTGGTTGCGGCTGAAAGTGGCGGCCAGTCTGGATGGCAAGACGGCCCTCAACAACGGCGTCTCGCAATGGATCACCGGCGCTCAGGCACGGCGTGATGCCCACCGCTGGCGTGCGCGATCATGCGCCGTGCTGACCGGCATCGGCACCGTCAAGGATGACAACCCGCGCCTCACCGTGCGCGACGTGCAGACCACGCGCCAGCCGCTCAAGGTGGTGATCGACAGCCGGCTCGAAACACCGCCCCATGCGGCGGTGCTAGAAGGCGGCAATGTACTGATCGCAGCGGCGCAGGACAATGCAGCACGCAGCGCAGACCTGCGCGCGCGTGGTGCCGAGATCGTGATCCTGCCCAACGCACAGGGCAAGGTGGAGCTTGCCGCCTTGATGCAGGAACTGGGCCGGCGTGGCATCAATGAAGTGCTGGCCGAAGCCGGCACGCGGCTCAACGGTTCGCTGCTGCGCGAAGGCTGTGTCGATGAACTGTTGATCTATCAGGCGCCGCTACTGATCGGCGATGCCGCGCGCGGCATGTTCGGCCTGGCGGAACTCAGCGATCTGGCGGGTGCAAAGCGTCTGAACATCATCGAGCGCCGTGTCGTCGGCGCCGACTTTCGCATCCGAGCCCGCCTTGCGTGAGGACGATGGTCATCGCGATTTTCATGGCCGCGGGCTGTTGATCAACGTCCTGCGCGTGTTCCACATTGTCGGTCTGGCGGGGATTTCGGCGGTGGTTCTGGCCGGCATGAGCGGTGCCGCGAACTGGGGCGCATTGATGCTGATCTCGGGCCTCGGCATCGTTGCCCTCGACGCCTGGGCAAACCCTCTCTACTTTCGCCAGGCCAAGGGTCTCGGCACGCTGCTGAAGCTTGCGCTGGTAGTGCTGCTGGTGGTCTGGGAGGCGGGACGCCTGCCGCTGTTCTGGTTCGTGTTGGCGTTCTCGGTCGCGCTCAGCCACGCGCCGGGCCGCTTGCGCCATCGCATATTGATTTCGGGCGGCAAAGGGTTGTAGCCATTTCAACGGCGGCGGGTTGCGGCACCCCACCATGCTATATTCTGCGAGCCTAGTCCGCCTCCGGCAACGTGATTGCGCAGGCGGTACACGAGGAGGCTCGTAAGTAATGACGATTTGCGGCGCGCACCGTTCTGGCATGGCTGGCAAGACCTTGCGGGGTAATGTCATGCGCCGAAGGCACGCCGCGTTTACGTTGATTGAACTGTTGATCGTGCTGGCCGTGATCGGCGCGCTTGCGGCGATCGCGATTCCCAACTATCGGGAATACAAGGAACGCGCCAACGTCGCCAAGGCCATCATTGAGATCACCGGCATAGCCCAGGCGATTGGGATATACCACCTTGACAATAGAACTTACCCGGCCAGCCTCACCGCGTTGGGCATCACGCTCCCCACCGATCCGTGGGGCAATGCGTATGTATATCTGCCGATCGACGTAATCCCGCCACCCAATCCCGGCCAGAAGCGCAAGGACAAGAACCTCAACCCGCTCAACAGCGATTACGACCTCTACAGCATGGGACCGGACGGTCAGACGCAGAAGCAGCTCACCGCCGCCAAGGCGCGGGACGACATCGTCCGCGCCGACAATGGACGCTTCATCGATGTGGCTTCGAAACATTGAGGCCTGTCGCCCTGTCGGCGCGGCTTCCGGTTGCTCCCTGATGCCATGAATTGGGTTCGCGGGTTCGGCTTGGGCAGTCACGTTGCGCGGCGTTTGTTCGTTCTCTTCCTGCTCGCCTCGCTGATCCCCGTGGTCGGACTGACCTACTTCGCGTATGCCGAGGTCAGTCACATGCTGACCGAAATCAACTATCACCGCCTGCAGCAGGATGCCAAGGCGGCTGGCATGGGCGTTATCCAGCGCCTGAGTTGGCAGCAGCAGGCTCTTAAGCGTCTGGCCGAGCAATTGACCGGCTGGAAGGGTTCCGGTGGGTCGCCGGAAATTCCGCTGCGGATCGCGGGGATTCCTCATCTGGAAATCGTGGGACAGGAGGCGCTCGGCGAGCTCGGGCCGAATCAGATCGAGCATCTGCGCAGGTCGGGTGTCGTGTTGCGCCTGACGCAACGGCTGGAGCCTTTCATGCTGGTCGCCATACCGGGTTCGTCCGGGCTGGTACGGGCGCGACTGGATCCGGATTCGTTATGGCGCGATGAGGAAGCGGCCAATCGCTACTGCATTCTGATCGCGAGCGGAGCGCCTCTCTATTGCACGACGGATCTGGTCGCACCGCCCGGGCCGTGGCGGGCCAGTCTTGGCGGGCAGAATTTCGGCGTGTTTCCTTGGCAGGTGGAGGGCGAAGATCACATCGCCGCCTACTGGCGCGCGAGTTTGCAGGCAAGCCTTTCTCATGACGGGTTCATCGTGGTGGTGAGCGAGGCCAGAAAGGATGTGGCGGCTGTTCTGACGCGCTTCCGGCAGACGCTGCCGGCCATCATGGTCCTTGCCTTGGCTTTGGCGGCGTGGTTCTCGATCACCCAGATCCGACGCCAGATGCGCCCACTGGAGCGTCTCGAGGCCGGTACGCGGCGCCTGGCGCATGGCGACTTCGCCAGCCGGGTGGACGTGAAGGGCAACGACGAGTTCGCCAGCCTGGCGGAGTCCTTCAACCTCATGGCGGAGAGCCTCAACCACAAGTTCCACCTGCTGCGGGCTCTCGGCGAACTCGATCGCGCCATACTCGCCGTTTCCGAGATGGATCGCGTGATCGCAATGCTGCTCGCGCATGTTCCGCTGGCCGTACCCTGCGAAGGTGCCGGCGTGCTGCGCCGCGACCCGAAAGACGGCAACCGCCTGCTGACCGTAGACACCGCAGCCTCCGCTTTGGAGACGGTCGAGCGGATCTGTCCGGAAGGCTCCGCAATGCCGGACTGGAACGATGACCAAGCCTGGTTCGCGCTGGATCTCGCGTTGCCCGACAATGACTGCCTGCGGACCTTCACCGACATGGGGGCGACGGTAGCGCTGGTTTTTCCCGCGCGCACCGGAGAGCGTATCGAAAGCGCATTGATTCTGGCCTATCGGCAACTGCCGCAGGATTTGGGGGACATGGTTCAGGCGGGGCGAAGCCTGGCGGACCGGCTTTCGGCGGCGGGATCCAGCATCGCCTGGGAGGACAAGCTCTATCGCCAGGCGCACTACGATGCGCTGACCAATCTTCCCAACCGTGTCATGTTGCGCGACCGGATGGAGCAGGCGCTGCTGCGAGCCGATCGTGAAGGTCTGTCGGTAGCCGCAATGCTGGTGGATCTGGACGATTTCAAGCAGGTCAACGATAGCCTCGGGCACAACGCCGGCGACCGGCTGCTGGTATCGATCGCAGAGCGCCTGACAGGCCAGGCTCGTGCCACCGACACGGTGGCGCGGCTGGCCGGCGACGAATTTGTGGTGTTGATCACCGACTTGCAAAAGGACAGCGCGATTTCCGTTGTCGACCGTATAGCCGGCAAAATAAGCGCGGAACTGGCGTGCCCGGTGGAACTGTCCGGCCGTCGCGTAAGCGCGCCGGCAAGCATCGGCATTGCCCTGTATCCGGAAAACGCCACGGGGTACGAGGACCTGCTGATGGCAGCCGATGCAGCAATGTACGAATCGAAACGGAACCGGCGCGGCGGCTACCAGTTTTATTCTGGCAGCATGAATGCGGCGGTGCGCGAGCGTTTCGATCTCGCGCAGGAACTGCGCGAAGCGATGGACCGCAAGGAGTTTTTTCTGGTCTACCAGCCGAAGGTCGAGGCGGCTACCGGGCGCGTTGTCGGCGTCGAGGCGCTGGTGCGATGGGCATCGCCCAAGCGCGGCTTGGTCTTGCCGGTGCAATTCATCCACGTGGTTGACGAAATCGGCCTGCAAGGCCGTTTGGGCGAGTGGGTCCTCGACACCGCCTGCGCGCAGGCGGTCGCCTGGAACAGGATGGGCTACCCGCATCTCTCGATTTCGGTCAATGTGTCACCGGCGCAATTCCACGCCGGAGAAATTATCGTCCACGTGAGAGAAGCGCTTGCGCGGCATGGGCTTGATTCCATGTATCTTGAGCTTGAGGTGCTGGAGTCGATGGCGGTCCGCGATTTGGCAGGCACCAACTCGATCCTGGCCGAATTGCGGAAGATGGGAGTCGGCATCGCCCTGGACGATTTCGGGGCAGGCTATTCCTCGCTCGTCTATCTGACGCAATTGCCTGCCAATGTGCTGAAAATCGATCGCGGTTTCATCGTCAGCCTGCTTTCCGACGAGCGGCAGCAAGCGATTGTCAACGGCATCATCTCTCTGGCGAAGGCCCTGCACTACGTCGTGGTTGCAGAGGGCGTGGAAGAGGAGAGACAGATGAGAATGCTCGCGGCCATGGGCTGCGATTTGTTCCAGGGCTACTTGTTCAGCCGGCCACTAAGCGCAAATGACCTCGTCGCATTTCTCGACGGGGCGGCGGTACACACGGCGATCGCCGAACTTTCTCGCCAGCCGTAGCCGACCAAGGCCAACCGCCGGCCCATGACGCAAAGGGCGTCAGGCGGGGCCGCACACGCTGCAGCCGGGATCATGCGGCACCCGAATCTCGCGCCATTCCATGCCGAGGCCGTCGAGCAGCAGCAGACGTCCGGCGAGGCTGGTGCCGCAACCGATCAGCAGCTTCAGGGCTTCGGCCGCCTGCACGGTGCCGATGATGCCGGTCAGCGGCGCGAATACGCCCATCACCGCGCAGCGCACTTCCTCGACGTCCTGCCCTTCCGGAAACAGGCAGTGGTAGCACGGCGCGTTCGGCAGGCGCGAATCGAATACCGCCACCTGCCCGTCGAAACGGATCGCCGCGCCTGAGACCAGGGGCCTGGAAAATTTGACGCAGGCGCGATTGACGGCATGGCGCGTGGCGAAGTTGTCGCAGCAGTCGAGCACGATGTCGGCCAGCGCCACTTCCTGATCCAGCCGCGGGCCGGAAAGACGCTCGTTGAGCGCTATGACGCGGCATTCCGGATTGATCTCGTTCAGCGTGCGCTTGCCGGATTCGCTCTTGGCCATGCCGACGGCATCGGTGCGATGCAGGATCTGACGTTGCAGATTGGTCAGGTCGACCGTGTCGCCATCGGCCAGCACCAGCGTTCCGACGCCGGCCGAGGCAAGGTAGTAGGCGGCCGGAGAACCCAAGCCGCCGGCGCCGATGACCAAGGCGCGCGCATTGACGATGTTCTCCTGCCCTTCGATGCCGATCTGCGGCAGCAGGATGTGGCGACTGTAGCGCAGCAGTTGGTCGTCAGTCACCGGTCTTGCCTGAGCTCGGGCGGCGTCTCGTCGTGGTCGCCGTGGGGGTGGTGTTCCCAGGCCTTGGAATAGATCTCGTGCGATTTCTTGATCAGGCGCTCGGGGACGCGCATGTTGCGCATCTGGGTTTCCTCGGAGAAATACACCACCATCCGCACCAGCCTGCTGTAGAGGCCGTTGTCGAGATGGAAGCCCTGCCGCACCAGGGCGGCTTCGAGTCCTTCCAGCGAATAGGTGCTGATTTCGTACCAGATCGAAAGACTGTAGGGCGCCAGTCCGGTATCGATATCCATGCCTTCGAGTCCCGACAGCAGCTTGCGGGCTTCCTCGACGTGTTCCGGATGACGGTGGTCGAAGCGCAACTCGCGATGCTTGCGCGTGCCGGGTTGCGGAACGAAAGCGGCAGGACGCTTGCGCCGCTTGCCATCACGCATTTCATCCCGCAGCTCACGCGCCTTTTCGGGATTCATTCGGCTCATCGTCCGCGTCCTGTCGTTCTCAGCGCTTGATGATCTGCCAGGCCTTTAGCAAGTTCACCGCCTGGCTGAGCTGGTAGTCCTTCTTCGAGGCGAACTCGAGCGGGGCGTGCGGCGCCTCGTCCGCCTCGTCGCTCTTGCCCTTCTTGTCGATCTTGGTCTGCGGCTTGGGTGCCGCCGGTTCTGCGGCTTTCTCCTTTTCGCCGCCGAGGTGACGCTCGAGGTCGGCTTCGCGGATGCGCTCGCGCGAGCCGCCGTTTGCGCTTTCCTCAACGATGATGTCCGGCGTGATGCCTTTGGCCTGGATCGAACGGCCCGAGGGCGTGAAGTAGCGCGCAGTGGTGAGCTTGATCGCGGCATTGTTGGACAAGGGCAGAACGGTCTGTACCGAACCCTTGCCGAAGGTCTGGGTGCCCATCACCACGGCACGCTTGTGGTCCTGCAGGGCGCCGGCGACAATTTCCGAAGCCGAGGCCGAGCCGGCGTTGACCAGCACCACCATCGGCGTGGTCTTGGCGAAGGCGGGAAGGTTCTTCATGAAATCATCCTTGTGGCCGCGCTGGTAGTCCTCGGGGCTTGCCATATAACGACGCTTGGCGTCCTCGGTGCGGCCGTCGGTCGAGGTGACCAGGGTCTTTGGCTCGAGGAAGGCGGCGGAAACGCCGACGGCGCCGTTGAGCAGGCCACCCGGATCGTTGCGCAGATCGAGGACGAGACCCTTGATGCCCGTGCCCTTGGCGTCCTTGTCTTCCTTTGCCAGCCTTTCGAGATGCTTCACCACGTCAGGTGCGGTTTCCTCCTGGAACTGGGTTACTCGCAGGTAGCCGTAGCCGCCTTCGAGCAACTTGGATTTGACGCTCTGCACCTTGATCTTCTCGCGCGTCAGCGTGACTTCGAAGGGCTTGGCTTCGCCCTTGCGCACGATCGTGAGCCGGATTTGGGTCTTCGGCTTGCCGCGCATCTTCTTCACGGCGTCGTTGAGCGTAAGGCCTTTGACCGGGGTGTCGTCCAGCTTGATGATCAGATCACCCGGTTTAAGTCCGGCCTTGAACGCCGGCGTGTCCTCGATCGGGGATACCACCTTGACGAAGCCGTCTTCCATGCCGACCTCGATGCCGAGGCCGCCGAATTCGCCTTGGGTGCTGACCTGCAGATCCTTGAATGAGTCGGCGTCGAGGTAGGCCGAGTGCGGATCGAGATTGGCCAGCATGCCGCTGATTGCATGGGTGATCAGTTTCTTGTCGTCGACCTGCTCGACATAGCCCTGCTTGATCGCGTTGTACACGTCGGCAAAGCTGCGCAGCTCCTCGATCGGCAGGGGCGATGTGGCTGCGTCCTTGGCGGCAGTCGCGGAAAAATTCAGACTGAGGAAAATGCCGGCGATCAGACCGGACACCACCAGACCCACTTGTTGAAGCTTGCTGCTCATAGGAACTCCGAACGGATGACGGCGGGGCTGGCCGCGATTGGGACCCCTTAGCGATTGCTGGCCCATTTCAGGGGATCGAACGGCTGGCCTCGATGCCTGAGTTCAAAGTATAAACCCGACTCAGGGTTGCCGCCGCTGTTTCCCACCGTGGCGACGGATTCGCCGCCTTTGACTTTGGCGCCCACAGCTGCGAGCAGGGATTCGTTGTTGCCGTAGACGGAGAGGAAGTCATTACCGTGATCGATGATCAGCAGGTTGCCGAAGCCGCGCAGCCAGTCGGAGAAGACCACGGCGCCGGCAGCCACCGCCTTGACCTCGACGCCCTCTGCCGCGCGGATGAAAACTCCCTTCCAGCTTCCGCCCCCTTCTGCGCGGGGGCTGCCGAAGCGGCCGGCAATCGTTCCCTTGACCGGTAGACGAAGCTGGCCGCGCAAGGCGGCAAAGGCACCGCCGACATTGCCCGGATCGTAGCTCTTTACTCTGGGTCCGGTCGCCTTGCCACCGCCGTCTCTGGGAATGGTTCGCGGCGCGGCTTTTCTGGTGGCGACGATGCGGGCCAGGCCTTCGATCAGTTTGGCCAGCCGTTGTTCGTCCCGTTTCAGCGTATTGATTTCACGGCGCTGTGCCTTGAGGCGGGCGGCAATTGCGGCCAGCGTCGTCAGCCGCTGTTTCTTCCGCTCGAGCAATTGCGCGCGGCTTTCCTGTTGCCGCCGATCGATCGCAGCCAACTGCGCCTGGCGCTCGCGCACGGCATCGGCGAGGCGGCTTTTCTCGGCCGCGACGGCGCGCAACTGCTGGATCAGATCGGCCTTGGCGCGAGAGAGTTGGGTCAAAAAGTACTTGTCGCGCGCCGACTGGTTGGGATCGCGGCCGGACAGCAGGAGCTTCAATGCATCCGATTCACCGCCGACGAACTGGCGGTTCAGCAGGTGCCCCAACTGGCTTTGCTGCGAGCCGGTCTGGCGATCCAAGCGCCGGCTCTGCGCCTCGAGATCGGCCAACTGGCTTGTCAGTTCGGCGCGTTCGGCGCCGAGTTCATGCAGGCGTCGGTTGGCGTTGGAAATCGCCGATTCGGTCTCGCGCAACTGATCGACCGCGGAGGTCTTCGATTCCTCGGCCGTGGCCATGTCGCGGCGCAAGGCTTCGATGCGGCTTTTCAGATCCTGCAGTTCTTCCTTCTTCGAGTCGACCGTCGCCGCGAAGGCGGACGACGCCAGAAGAGAGACAAGGCAAAGGGCTTTGACGCAGTGACTGCGTCCAGAAATCACGTCTTGGCTTTGCCCTGATTCGCCACAGCCTGCATGGCCGCCTTGATGGCTTCCTGATCCCCCAGGTAGTAGCTGCGAATGGGTTTCAGATCGGCATCCAGTTCATAGACCAGCGGCTGTGCAGTGGGGATGTTGAGGCCAACGATGTCGGCGTCCGATACCTTGTCGAGATACTTGATCAGCGCCCTCAGGCTGTTGCCGTGAGCCGCGATGATGACATTCTTGCCGGATTTGACGGTCGGCGCGATGGTCTCGTGCCAATAGGGCAGGAAGCGTTCCAC
Organism: Sulfuritalea sp.; assembly: GCA_041648855.1. Taxonomy (GTDB): domain Bacteria; phylum Pseudomonadota; class Gammaproteobacteria; order Burkholderiales; family Rhodocyclaceae; genus Sulfuritalea. Next base: position 11,941 of record JBAZOF010000048.1, read on the forward strand.
GGTGTCCTTGAGGCATTCCGTGCGCGGAAATTGGGCGGCGGGAAGGTCCGCATAGCGCGGGTTCCCGGTTTCCAGGCGCGGATCGTCTTCAGCCAGCGGCGGCGGCGGCGTGTCGTAGGCGCGGCGCCAGATCAGCACCTGCTGGTCGCCGAACTTGGCCGCGGTTTCGGCCTTGTTGAGTCCCTGCAACGCGCCGTAGTGGCGTTCATTCAGCCGCCACGAATGCTGCACCGGAATCCACATCCGGTCCATTTCTTCCAGAACCGTCCACAGCGTCTTGATAGCGCGGCGTAATACGGAGGTGTAGGCGATGTCGAAGGCGAAGCCCTCGCTTTTCAGCAACTGCCCAGCGGCGATCGCCTCGGCGAGTCCTTTTTCGGTGAGCCCGACATCGGTCCAGCCGGTGAAACGGTTTGACTGGTTCCATACGGATTCGCCATGGCGAAGCAAGACAATCTTGTACATGGTCAAGGCCTTAACTCATAACAATAGCAGTATTCTATAATATTCAAAATTGCCGCCGTCACAAAATACCTAAATCACAGGGCAGCACCAATATGGATCCAGCGATCAACGAACTTATCGGCAAACAGGAGCACATAGAAACTGCAGCGCGCGCGTTGAAGGCGATTTCGCATCCCTTGCGCCTGAAGATTCTCTGTGTGGTGGGCGACCAGGAGACCTGCGTGCAGGATATCGTCGAAGCCGTCGGCACTTCACAGAGCAATATTTCGCAACACCTCGCCATTTTGCGCGACAAGGGCGTTTTGCAGACCCGCAAGGACGCCAATCGGGTTTTTTATCGGATCGTAGACCAGCGCACTCTTCAGCTCATCGCCCTGATGCGTGAGGTGTTCTGCGGCGTTACCGCACACAGGGAATAGACAAGAATGATGGAATTCGTGCAACAGAACATGATTTGGGTGGGTCTCGCCGCCGTCAGCGGCGGCATGCTGCTGTGGCCGATGATTTCCGGTGGCGGTGCGCAAAACCTGAGTCCGGCCGAGGCAACGCTGCTGATGAATCGCGAAGATGCCCTGGTGCTGGATGTGCGGGAGAGCGGCGAGTGGAGTACGGGCCACATCCCCGGGGCACGGCACATCACGCTGGCGCAACTCGAGAAGCGGATGTCCGAGATCGAGAAGTTCAAGGATCGGCCGATCATCATCTGCTGCGCTTCGGGCAATCGTTCGTCGTCTGCCTGCGGACAATTGAAGAGGGGCGGCTTCGAGAAGGTATTCAACCTCAGCGGCGGAATCTCGGCCTGGCTGGGGGCCAACCTTCCCCTTACCACCAAGTCCTGAGTGCGGAGTTCCAAATGTCCAAGGTTCTGATGTATTCCACTGCCGTTTGCCCCTACTGCGTGCGCGCCGAGCAGCTGCTGACGCGCAAGGGCGTCACGGATATCGAGAAGGTGCGTGTCGATCTTCAGCCCGAGCGGCGCGAAGAAATGATGCAGAGGACGGGCCGTCGCACTGTGCCGCAGATCTACATCGGAGAAACGCATGTCGGCGGTTGCGATGAACTCTATGAACTGGAGCGCCAGGGCAAACTCGATTCGCTGCTGGCCGCGTAGAATCATCCCCTTTTCACCTAACCCACGACTTCATCATGAGCGACGAGCAGCCCGTTTTCAATATCGAAAAGATTTACGTCAAGGATCTCTCCATCGAGGTGCCCAACGCACCGCAGATTTTTCTGGAGCGCGAGACCCCGAGCATCGAAGTGCAGATTCAAAGCACGGCAACCACGATAGGCGAGGGCATGTATGAGGTGGCACTGACCGTCACGGTGAGCGCGAAGGAGGGCGAAAAGGCCTTCTTCCTGGTCGAGGTGGTGAAGGCCGGCATTTTCCAGATTCGCAATGTGCCGGAGCAGGATCTGGAGCCGATTCTGGCTGTGGCCTGCCCGAACATCCTCTTCCCCTATGTGCGCGAAACGGTATCTGATGCGATCAATCGGGCCGGCTTCCCGCCCGTGATTCTCGCTCCCGTCAACTTCGAGTCACTCTACCAGCAGCGCCTGATGGAACAACAGCAGGCCGAAAGCAAGATTCAGCTGCAATAAGTCGGCGATGGCGCTACGGCGATTTCCCGTTGCTGTACTGAGCCTGACCGCGCTGGCTGTGGCATCGCCGGCATGGGCGCTGGACTACCGTTCTGTCGTCGAGGCGGCGCCGGCCTACGACGCGCCCTCGGCCAAGTCGAAGCCCCTGTTCGTGATGCTGGCCGGCACGCCGGTGGAACTCGTGGTCAGCCTCGAAGGCTGGTCCAAGGTTCGCGACAGCCGGGGTGACCTGACCTGGATCGAAAAGAAGCACCTGGCCGAAAAGCGCAATGTCATCGTGCGCCACGACCGCGCCCAGGTTCGTGCCGCGGCCGAGGAAAAGGCTGCGCTGGTGTTCGAAGCCGAACGCGACGTGGTGCTGGAACTCCTTGAGGCCGTTCCCGGTGGCTGGATCAAGGTCAGGCATCGCGACGGCCAAAGCGGGTTTCTCAAGGCCGCCCAAGTCTGGGGCCTGTAGAGTCGCAACCGCGGGCACGCCATGAAACGGAGGCAGATGGAGTGTGCGCGATGCGGATAGCGGTGCTGGGAGCAGGAGCGTGGGGTACCGCGCTGGCCATTGCATTTGCCGACCGGCACGAGGTCAGCCTGTGGGCGCGCGATGCAGCACGTGCGGAAGAGATGTCGAGCCGGCGTGAAAACCCGCGCTA
>JBAZOF010000049.1:0-14476 GCA_041648855.1 Sulfuritalea sp.
AGGCAGGCCTTCATCGCGGCGTTGCAGGAATTCCGGCCCGACCTCATCCTTGCCGATTACCGGCTTCCGGCATTCGACGGACTGGCGGCGCTGGTCATAGCGGTGGAGCAGGCTCCCGACGTGCCCTTCATTTTCGTCTCCGGGGCCATGGGCGAGGAGTTCGCCATCGAAACCCTGCACCAGGGAGCAGCGGATTATGTCCTCAAGGACCGCCTCGGCAAACTGGCTCCGGCCGTCGCCCGCGCCTTGCAGGAAGCCAGGGAACGCCGCCTGCGCCGCCGCGCCGAGGCAGATCTTGCCGAGAGCGAGGAGCGTTTTCGCAAATTGGCCGAGTCCGCCCAGGATGCCCTGATCATCCTCAACCAGGAGGGAGCGATAACCTACTGGAATGGCGCGGCGAGAAGGATGTTTGGTTATACGTCCGCCGAATCCCTCGGCCAGCCGATGCACGAGCTGATTGCGCCGGCGCGCTTTCACGACGCCTACCGCCAGGGCTGGGGCCGCTTCCGCGAGACCGGTCAGGGACCGTTGATCGGTCACACCATGGAATTGGCGGCCCTGCGCAAGACCGGCGAGGAGTTCCCGATCGAGATATCGATTTCCTCGATAACGATCGACGGCCGCTGGCATGCCACGGGAATCGTGCGCGACATTTCCGAGCGGCATCGGGCCGAGACGCTGCGCCGCGAACTGGCCGCAATTGTCGAATGTTCGGAAGACGCCATCGTCGGAGCGACGGTGGACGGACGCATTACGAGCTGGAACAACGGCGCCGCGAAGATGTACGGCTACAGTGCGGACGAGACCGTCGGCCAAACGGCGAAGATGCTCGTGCCGGACGGGCGCAAGCATGAGATCGACGATCTCATAGAAATCCTCGGCAAGGGCAGGAGTGTGGCCCATTTCGAGACATCCCGGCAATGCAAGGATGGCCGGCTGATCGATGTGTCCTTGTCGCTCTCGCCGATCCTCGACGCGTCGGGGACCGTCACCGGCATTTCCACGATCGCCCGCGACATCACCGAACGCAAGATCGCCGAGCGCGCCCTGCAGCGCAGCAACCGCTTCCTGCGAACTCTCAGCCGCTGCAACGAAACCCTGGTTCATGCCACGGAGGAAACGGCGTTGCTGGAGGACATGTGCCGCGTGGTGGTGGAAGCGGGTGGCTTTCCGATGGCCTGGGTCGGCTACGTCGTCAATGATCCGGGCAAGACCATCCGGCCAATCGCCCAGTTTGGCGAGCGCGCCGCCGAATACGTGGCGACCCTCGACCTGACCTGGGCCGACTCCGAAGAAGGCCAGGGGCCGACCGGTCGCGCCGTGCGCAGCGGCCAGGTCCAGGTGGCGAGGGATATCGCAACGGAACCGGGTTTCATTCCATGGCGTCCGCGGGCGCTGGAATTCGGCTACCGCTCGAGCGTTGCCCTGCCGCTCAGGACGGATCAAGCAGTGATCGGCACCCTCAACATCTATGCGGCGGAAATCGGGGAATTTGGCGAGGAGGAAATTGGTCTGCTCGCCGAGCTCGCCGCCGACCTCGCATTCGGCATCGTCACGGTGCGCACCCGTGCCGAGCAAGAGAAGAGCGCCCGCAAGCTGGAAGGCGCTCTGGAAGATACGATCAAGGCGATCGCGACCACGATCGAGACACGCGACCCCTACACGGCGGGGCACCAGCAGCGGGTCAGTCGGCTGGCCGCGGCCATTGCCCGCGACATGGGCCTCGAAGAAGCGCGGGTGGTCGGCGTCCAGCGTGGCGCGGAAATCCACGACATCGGAAAGATTTATGTTCCGGCGGAAATCCTGAATCGGCCAGGCCGCCTCAGTGAAATCGAGTTCTCGATGATCAGGACTCACCCGCAGGTCGGTTACGACATCGTCAAGGACATCGATTTTCCCTGGCCGGTCGCGACGATGATCCTCCAGCATCACGAACGGCTGGACGGCAGCGGCTATCCAAATGGCCTCAAGGGCGACACGATCTCTCTCGAGGCGAGAATCCTCGCCGTGGCGGACGTCGTCGAGGCCATGATGAACCACCGCCCCTACCGCGCTGCGCTGGGCCTCGATGCGGCGATCGCGGAGATCGACCGGGGCAGCGGCCTGCTGTTCGATCTGGAGGTCGTGGCGGCCTGCACCCGGCTGCTGCGCGCCGGCCAGTTTTCCATCTGACGCCGATTTCCGGCAGGAAGAGGACAAAGCCGCGACTTGAATTTCCGGGCGGCACCTCTATATCAGCAAGACCTGATATATGGAGTACATCATGTCCGAGCCCCTGATTGTCGTTTGCCCCCACTGCCATGCCGCCAACCGCGTTCCCGCCGAACGCCTCGCCGATGGCGGCACCTGCGGCAAGTGCAAGGCCCGTCTGTTCAACGGCGAGCCGGTGGAGCTTGGTGCGGCCACGTTCGATACCCACGCCGGACGTTCGGACATACCGCTGCTGGTGGATTTCTGGGCGCCATGGTGCGGTCCCTGTCGGACCATGGCCCCGGCCTTCGCGCAGGCAGCGAGACAACTCGAGCCGGAGTTCCGCTTGGCGAAAGTGAACACCGAGGAAGAACAGCAGCTCGCGGCACGCTTCGGCATTCGCTCGATTCCGACCCTGGCCCTGTTTCGCAATGGCCGTGAAATCGCGCGCCAGGCCGGTGCAATGGATGCCGCCAGCTTGGTACGTTGGGTCCGCAATCACTCCTAGATTTCCCCGGAGTTCAAACAATTTGGCGAAGGGGGCTTGAAACTCGCGGATTCACCCTCACATGCGTCGGGTTTCTTCAGGAGCCCGACCCATGCAGGACAATTCAAGCACCTCCAGCCCCACCCCGGACAACCAGGCTTTGCCGGACTCCGGCCAGACGGTCGATGCCGCCGTATCACCAGCGCCGACTTCTGACGCCACAGTCATGCCCAGCTCCGAGGAAATGCTCAAGGCCGCCGAACTCAAGGCTGCCGAGCATCATGACGCATGGCTGCGGGCCAAGGCCGAAACCGAGAACGTGCGGCGTCGCGCACAGGAAGACATCGGCAAGGCCGGAAAATTCGCCGTCGAGAAGTTCTCCGGCGAACTTCTGGCGGTCAAGGACAGCCTCGAAGCCGCGCTTGGCAACGAGAACCAGAGCGCCGAAGCTCTCAAGGGCGGCGTCGAACTGACGCTCAGGCAGCTGGTTGCGGCTTTCGAGAAATCCGGCTTGGCCGAAATCAATCCCCTCGGCCAAAAGTTCGATCCGCACCAGCATCAGGCCATCAGCCAGATCGACGCGCCGGACGCCGCAACCGAAGCCAACACCGTGCTCACCGTCTTGCAGAAGGGTTACGCCCTGCATGGACGCGTGATTCGCCCCGCATTGGTGGTGGTTTCGAAGGCCAAGGCTTGAAGCAACCCGCAATACCCCCATATCAGGCATAGAGATTCGCTGCAGGACATTCCCGGCGAGCAACATTTTTAAAGGAAAAATCATGGGCAAGATCATCGGCATCGACCTCGGCACCACCAATAGCTGCGTCTCCATCATGGAAGGCGGCAAGCCCAAGGTCATCGAAAACGCGGAAGGCGCACGCACCACGCCGTCCATCGTCGCCTACGCCGACGACGGCGAGATTCTTTGCGGCGCCGCGGCCAAGCGCCAGGCCGTCACCAATGCCAAGAACACCCTGTTTGCCGTCAAGCGCCTGATCGGCCGCCGCTTCGAGGAAAAGGAAGTGCAGAAGGACATCAACATGATGCCCTTCAAGATCGTCAAGGCCGATAACGGCGACGCCTGGGTCGAGGTGCGCGGCAACAAGATGGCGCCGCCGCAGGTGTCGGCCGAAGTGCTGCGCAAGATGAAGAAGACCGCCGAAGACTACCTCGGCGAGGAAGTCACCGAGGCCGTGATTACCGTGCCCGCCTATTTCAACGACAGCCAGCGCCAGGCCACCAAGGACGCCGGCCGCATCGCCGGCCTCGACGTCAAGCGCATCATCAACGAGCCGACCGCGGCTGCGCTGGCCTTCGGCATGGACAAGCAGGAAGGCGACCGCAAGATTGCCGTGTATGACCTCGGCGGCGGCACCTTCGACATCTCGATCATCGAGATCGCCGAGGTCGAGGGCGAGCACCAGTTCGAAGTGCTGTCGACCAACGGCGACACCTTCCTCGGCGGCGAGGACTTCGACCAGCGCCTGATCGACTACGTGGTGACCGAGTTCAAGAAGGAACAGGGCGTCGATCTGAAGAACGACGTGCTGGCTCTGCAGCGTCTCAAGGAAGCCGCGGAGAAGGCCAAGATCGAGCTGTCCTCCGCCCAGCAGACCGAATTCAACCTGCCCTACATCACTGCCGATGCCAGCGGTCCGAAGCATCTGGCAATGAAGCTCACCCGCGCCAAGTACGAATCGCTGGTGGAAGACCTGATCGAGCGCACCATCGAGCCTTGCCGCATCGCGATCAAGGATGCCGGCGTCAAGGTCTCGGACCTCACCGATGTGATCCTGGTCGGCGGCATGACACGGATGCCCAAGGTGCAGGAGAAGGTCAAGGAATTCTTCGCCAAGGAACCGCGCCGCGACGTCAACCCGGACGAAGCCGTCGCGGTCGGCGCCTCGATCCAGGGCGGCGTGCTGCAGGGCGAAGTCAAGGACGTGCTGCTGCTCGACGTCACTCCGCTTTCCCTGGGCATCGAAACCCTGGGCGGCGTCATGACCAAGCTGATCAAGAAGAACACCACGATCCCGACCAAGGCGGCGCAGACCTTCTCCACCGCCGACGACAACCAGAGCGCCGTGACCATCCACGTCATGCAGGGCGAGCGCGAAATGGCCAGCGGCAACAAGAGCCTGGGCCAGTTCAACCTGAGCGACATTCCGCCGTCGCCGCGCGGCATGCCGCAGATCGAGGTCACCTTCGACATCGACGCCAATGGCATCCTGCACGTCTCGGCCAAGGACAAGGGTACCGGCAAGGAAAACAAGATCACCATCAAGGCCAACTCCGGACTGTCCGAAACCGAAATCCAGAACATGGTGAAGGACGCCGAAGCCCACGCCGAGGAAGACCACAAGGCCCGCGAGCTGGTCGACGCGCGCAACCAGTGCGACGCCATGGTGCATTCGATCAAGAAGGCGCTCTCCGAACATGGCGACAAGCTCGGCGCCGACGAAAAGGCCGGCATCGAAGCCGCGATCAAGGAAGCCGAAGACGTGATGAAGGAAGGCGACAAGGCCGCCATCGAAGCCAAGACCGAAGCACTGGCCAAGGCTTCGCAGAAGCTCGGTGAGAAGATCTACGGTGATGCGCAGGGCGCGGCCGGTGCCGCAGGTGAAGGCGGTGCGGCAGGCGGCGGCGCCGGTGGCGAGGCGAAAAAGGACGACGGTGACGTGGTCGATGCAGAGTTCACCGAAGTGAAAGACAAGAAGGCTTAAAGCAAAACGCCTTTGCAGCAAGCGCGCCGCTTCAAGTGGCCGAGTCCAGGTAGATGCAGCGCATCGCTTGACTCGGCCTTTGTGCTACATGAACAGATAGCGAAACGACATGGCTAAACGCGACTACTACGAAATCCTCGGCATCAACCGCGACGCATCCGACGAGGACATCAAGAAGGCCTACCGCAAGCTGGCCATGAAGCATCATCCGGACCGCAATCCGGACAACCCGAAGTCCGAGGACCAGTTCAAGGAAGCCAAGGAGGCCTACGAGATTCTGTCCGACGCGCAGAAGCGCGCCGCCTATGATCAGTACGGCCACGCCGGCGTCGATCCGCAGGCCGGCATGGGCGGCGGCGCGGGCGGCTTCGCCGATGCCTTCTCGGACATCTTCGGCGACATCTTCGGCGGCGGCCAGCGCGGCGGCCGTTCCAACGTCTATCGCGGCGCCGACCTGCGCTACAACCTTGAAGTCTCCCTCGAAGAAGCCGCGCGCGGCACCGAAACCCGCATTCGCATTCCGACCATGGCCGAATGCGAAACCTGCGACGGCAGCGGCGCCAAGAAAGGCACCGAGCCGAAGACCTGCCCGACCTGCGGCGGCCACGGCCAGGTGCGCATGCAGCAGGGCTTCTTCTCGATCCAGCAAACCTGCCCGAAGTGCCACGGCACCGGCCGCTACATTCCCGATCCCTGCGGCACCTGCCACGGCTCGGGCCGCGTCAAGCAGCACAAGACCCTGTCGGTCAAGATTCCACCGGGGATAGACGAAGGCGATCGGATTCGTCTCACCGGCGAAGGCGAACATGGCGTCAACGGCGGCCCGCCCGGCGACCTCTACGTCCAGATTCATCTCAAGGCCCACGCGGTGTTCCAGCGCGACCACGACGATCTGCATTGCGAGATGCCCGTCAGCTACGCCACAGCGGCGCTCGGCGGCGAAATCGAGATTCCCACGCTGGACGGCGTCGCCAAGCTCAAGATCCCCGCCGAAACTCAGACCGGCAAGGTATTCCGCCTGCGCGGCAAGGGCATCAAGGGCGTGCGCTCCTCCAGCCGGGGCGACCTGCTCTGCCACGTCGTGCTGGAAACCCCGGTGAGTCTCACCGACCGGCAGAAGGAACTGCTGCAGGAATTCGAGGAAATCAGCCAGGGCAACGCCCAGCGGCACAGCCCGCGCGCACAAGGCTGGCTGGACCGGGTCAAGGATTTCTTCAGCAGCTGAGCCTTTCCCGGCGCCGCGCAAGAGTCGGCGCCGGTGACACGGCGACGTGTGAGACCAGCAGTGCCGCGGGGTCCCACGGAGGGCACTCGAATCCCTAGCCGGGACAAATGCGGTTGCGGCCGTCTTCCTTCGCTGCATACAAACCGCGATCGGCGGCAGCGACCAATTGGGCGGAATTGGTCTGCTTGTCGGGGACCATTGCAGCGACACCAATGCTGACCGTGACCAGATCGGCGACCGGCGAATCCGTATGGGGGATATGCAAGCTGGCAAGTCCGCGCTGGATAGCATGCGCCACCAGAATCGCACCGTTCAGTTCGGTGTTCGGCAGAATCACGACGAGTTCCTCGCCGCCATAGCGAGCCAGCAGATCGCCGGGCCGCTTGAGCGCGGATCGCGCGGCTTTGGTCACGGACTGAAGACAGCTGTCCCCCGCCTGATGGCCATAGCTGTCGTTGTAGCGCTTGAAGTAGTCGACGTCGATCATCAACAGTGACAAGGGTTGCTGCTGCCGGTGAGCCCGGCGCCATTCCTCATTCAGCCTGTCGTCGAAATGCCTTCGATTGGCGATCTCCAGCAGGCCGTCGGTGTTGGAAAGCGCCTCCAGCCGATGATTGAGCTCCATCAAGGCCTGATTGGCCACTGCCAGTTGTCCGGTGCGCTCGGCGACTCTTTCCTCGAGATGAAGATTGGCCGCCGCCAGGTCGCGGTTCTGCTCGGAAAGAACATGGTAAAGGTTGTGCAGCGCCGCCAGCAAAGCGGCGGTGGCGTTGTCGCTCCGGGATGAATGCGCTTCCCGGAAGGCCTGATCCGGGGATTTGCCGCCGCGGATCAGCGCGATCTGCCGCGCCATCGACTGATCCTCCCCCAGGATATGAAAGCCCAGCCATGAGCGGAGGTAGTCATGCAGTGTCTCCGCCGCATTGGCCATCGAGCCTCGCGAGTTCCACATGCTCGAAAGCTGCTCGACAAATTCCCCATGGTGTCGACGATGCGGATCCCCGTGCAAGGGCGAAACGCCCGTTTCCGCCATCAGCCGCTCCTCTTCCGCAAAGTGATACTTTGCGTAATCGGCGAGTTGGCCGAAGGTCGCCTGCAAGGATTCCGGATCCTGCACGTGTCCGGCAATCAGGGCTTCGCCAAGCTGATTGATCAGGGCCACCAGCTGGCGATGTTCCTGGTCCACCCGCTCCAGCCCGGTGGTGAAATCCTGGTTCCAGACAAAGGCTTCCATCACGCGCCTTTCTTCAATGCATTCACGCCCTGCGCCAGGTCGTCCCCTGCGGTCCGTCTTCCAGAACGATGCCGGCGGCCTTGAGTTCATCGCGAATGCGATCGGACTCGGCAAAATTCCTGGCTTTCTTCGCCGTGCTGCGAGCGCCGACTTTTGCTTCGATCTCTTCATTGCTCAGGCCGCCTGCAGGTGCGGCCTGCAGGAAGCCTTGCGGGTCGCGCTGCAGCAGGCCCAGGACGTTGCCCAGTGCCTTGAGCTGCCCGGCTAGCCCCGTCTCACCGCGGTTCACCACGGTTGCCAGATCGAACAACACCGCCATCGCTTCCGGCGTACCGAAGTCGTCATCCAGCGCGGCCTTGAAGCGCACCGCATGCGGCTCGCTCCAATCCACTTCCGCTTCGCCGACGACGCCCTTGAGTGCCGTGTAAAGCCGAGTCAGTGCCTGGCGCGCATCGTCGAGGTGGACATCGGAATAGTTGAGCGGACTGCGGTAGTGCGCACGCAGAATGAAGAAGCGCACCACTTCAGCGTCATACTTTTTCAGCACCTCGCGGATGGTGAAGAAATTGCCCAGCGACTTTGACATCTTCTCGTCATCGACGCGGACGAAGCCGTTGTGCATCCAGTAATTGACGAACTGGCACTGGTGGGCGCCTTCCGATTGCGCGATCTCGTTTTCGTGGTGGGGAAACTGCAAATCCTGGCCGCCGCCGTGGATGTCGAAATGCTTGCCCAGCAGGTCCGCCCCCATCGCCGAGCATTCGATATGCCAGCCCGGACGCCCCGGCCCCCAGGGCGAATCCCATTTCACTTCGGCAGGCTCGTCGTCCCGCGCGTGCTTCCACAGCACGAAGTCGAGCGGATCGTGCTTGCCGGCCATGACATCGACACGCTCGCCGGCACGCAGATCTTCCAGCGACTTGCCGGATAGTTTTCCGTAGCCCTCGAACTTGCGCACCGAGTAGCAAACGTCGTCACTGCCGGCGACGTAGGCGTAGCCGTTCTTTTCCAGCGCGCCGATCATGTCCAGCATCTGCGGTACATGGTCGGTAGCGCGCGGCTCGGCGTCGGGACGCAGCACACCCAGCGCCGCCGCATCTTCGTTCATGGCGGCGATGAAACGGTCGGTCAACTGCCGGATCGTCTCGCCGTTCTCCTGCGCGCGACGAATGATCTTGTCGTCGATATCGGTAATGTTGCGCACATAGGTCAAAGCATAACCGCTGGCCCTGAGCCAGCGCGCCACCAGGTCGAACACCACCATGACGCGAGCGTGCCCGAGATGGCAAAAGTCATAAACGGTCATGCCACAGACGTACATGCTGACACGCCCGGGCTCGATAGGAACAAAGACCTGCTTCTCGCGGGCCAGGGTGTTGTAGAGCTTCAACATGGGGGAAATCGTCTAAATGCCGAGGTAAGCAGAAAAATGGACACGAAAGGCCGACATTATCGGGCCATCGATCAAACGCGGTCAGGTTGTAGGGAGTGCGGGCTTCTTGGTAGAATCCACCGCTGAATCCCGCATGGTTTGTCCCCGCAAAGACGCAGTTCCAGAGCAGGCTCACGCCAGCTTCATCGGCGTTAAGCGCAGCGGCCGTAACTAAATTCATTTTCGGGCAACCGTCAACGAGAAGTATATACCATGACCCAAATCCGCCTCACCGCCGCACGCCTACTGGCATCAGCCATTTCCGTCACGCTCCTGGCACTGGCGCCGGCCGTCCATGCCGATGCGCTGCAGGACATCAACAAGCAGATCAAGCAGGGGCAATACCCCCAGGCGCTGGAACAGGTCGACAAGTACCTCGCGGGCAAGCCGAAGGACGCACAGGGGCGCTTTCTCAAGGGCATCGTGCTGTCCGAGATGAACAAGCCCAACGAAGCCATCGTGGTGTTTACCAAGCTGACCGAGGACTATCCGGAACTGCCCGAACCCTACAACAACCTGGCCGTCATCTACGCCCAGCAGAAGCAGTATGAGAAGGCCAAGCAGGCGCTGGAAATGGCCATTCGCACCCATCCGTCCTATGCAACGGCCCACGAGAACCTGGGCGACATTTATGCGCGACTCGCCAGTCAGGCCTACGACAAGGCGCTGCAGATTGATTCATCGAATTCCAGCGCGCAGAACAAGCTGGCCCTGATTCGCGATCTGATGGGCACCGCCAGCCGCCCGGGCAAGACCACCAAACCGATCGGCGATGCGCGCCCGCCTGAACCTGTCAAGCTTGCCGAAGCACCCAAGGCAGCCCCTGTTCCCGTGGCTGCCGCCCCGGTAACATCGGCGCCGGCGGCCGTGCCGGCCAAGCCGGCCGAAGCGCCCAAGCCCGCCGCGGCAAAAACCGCAGGCGATGCCAATGCCGAGATCACCAATGCCGTCGATCTGTGGGCCGCCGCCTGGTCGCGCAAGGACGTGAAGGCCTACCTCGCGGCCTATGCCCGCGACTTCAAGACCCCGGCCGGCGAATCGCGTTCGGCGTGGGATGCCGAACGCCAGAAACGCATCGCCAAGCCGGGGGCAATCCAGGTCAGCTACGAAAACCTGCGCATCACCGTCGATGGCGACACCGCAACGGTGAAGTTCCGTCAGCATTACAAGTCGGCTTCGCTCAAGACATCCAGCAACAAGACGCTGCTGATGGGCAAACGCGACGGCAAGTGGCAGATCCTGCAGGAGCGGGTCGGCAGCTGATGCGCCAGCCGTTGCGCCTCCTGACAATATCTGCCGCCTGCAGCCTGCTGCTTGCGGCAGCTGCGGCCGATGCTGCCGGCAAGGCGCCCAAACATCTCAAGAAGACCGCCGGCACGGGTGCCGTCGCGGCAAGCTATACGGACTCCGGACCTGAGCCGCTACTGGCAAAGGTATTCGACGCCATCGAAGCCAACCGGCTGGACGTCGCGATGCAGCAGACGGACATGCTGGTCAAGGCGTACCCCAATTTCCGCCTGGCGCATCTGATTCAGGGAGATCTGCTGCTGGCGCGCTCGCGCCCGCTGATGTCCTTTGGCGAGGGCGGCGGCGCCGGAGCGGGGGCAGGAGAAAAGATTGCCGATCTGCGCGACGAAGCCATCGTCCGCCTCAAGGGCTACCGCACCAAGCCGCCGGCCGACTATGTGCCACGCTACCTGCTGCAGATGCATCCGGAACAGAAGCATGCCGTGGTGGTGGATACGCAGAAGTCCCGCCTCTACCTCTACCAGAATGACAATGGCACACCGCGGTTCATCGCCGACTATTACATCTCGCAGGGCAAACTCGGCTCCGACAAGGCCCGCGAGGGCGACAAGAAAACTCCGATCGGCGTCTATCACGTCACCTCCAGCCTGCCGCGGCAGAAGCTGACCGACTTTTACGGCAGCGGCGCCTTCCCCATCAACTATCCCAACGACTGGGACAAGCGCCAGGGACGCAACGGCCACGGCATCTGGCTGCACGGCACGCCGTCCGACACCTTCTCGCGCCCGCCGAAGGCCTCCGACGGCTGCGTGGTGCTGGCCAACCAGGATCTCGATACGCTGTCGAAAAGCCTGCAGATCGGGCTGACCCCGGTGATCATCAGCAACAGCATCGAATGGCTGTCGCTCGACGATTGGCAGAGCGAGCGCACTTCGCTGCTCAAGAATGTCGAGGAATGGCGGCAGGACTGGGAGAGCCGCAACGTCGATCAGTACGCGCGGCACTACTCGCACAAGTTCCATTCCGACGGCCAGGGCTATCAGGGCTGGATCGAACAGAAGCGCAAGGTCAATGCTGCCAAGAGCTGGATCAAGGTCGAAACCGGCAACATCAGCATGTTCCGCAATCCCGGCAAGGAAGAATACGTCGTCGTCACCTTCGAGCAGGATTACCGCTCCAGCAACCTTTCCAGCCAGATGAAGAAGCGTCAGTACTGGATCAAGGAAGGCGGCCGCTGGAAGATCGTCTTCGAAGGCGCCGCGTAAGGCGGTCTTTCCCGCGGCCCGAATCACCATTTCCCCTACCCGTTTTTCCGGAGGTTCCATGCATCACCTGTTTCTGTTCGCTTTCGCGCTACTGTTCAGCATCGCCGCTCACGCCGCCAACCCGCAGCTTGAGATGAAAACCTCGCAAGGCACCTTGACCATCGAGTTGTATCAGGACAAGGCACCGAAGACCGTGGAGAACTTTCTGCAGTACGCCAAGGACGGTTTCTTCAACGGCACGGTGTTTCACCGCGTGATTCCGGGCTTCATGATCCAGGGCGGCGGTTTCACGCCGGACATGAAGCAGAAGGAGACTCGAGCTTCGATCCAGAATGAAGCCAAGAACGGCATGAAGAACGAAACGGGCACACTGGCCATGGCGCGCACGGGCGATCCGCATTCCGCCAGCGCACAGTTCTTCATCAACCTCAAGGACAACAGCTTTCTCGATTACCCGGGCCGCGACGGCTGGGGCTACGCCGTATTCGGCAAGGTGGTGCAGGGCTTCGATGTAGTGCAGAAGGTCACCACGGTGCCGACGGCCAATGCCGGCCCGCACCAGAACGTGCCGACCACGCCGGTTCTCATCGAATCCGTCAAGCTGCTGCCGGCCAAAAAATAATCCACACAGGACAAACTCCATGATCAAGCTCACCACCAACCTCGGCGTCATCACACTCGAACTCGACGCCGAGAAGGCGCCCAAGAGCGCCGCCAACTTCATTGCCTACGTCGAAGCCGGCCACTACGACAACACGATTTTTCATCGCGTGATCGACGGCTTCATGATCCAGGGCGGCGGCTTCGAGCCGGGCATGGACCAGAAGCCGGTCAAGGCGCCGATCGAGAACGAGGCCAAGAACGGCCTGAAGAACAAGCGCTACACCGTCGCCATGGCGCGCACCAGCGACCCGCACTCGGCCACCGCGCAGTTCTTCATCAACGTCGGTGACAACGACTTTCTCGACAACGACAAATGCCAGGACGGCTGGGGCTATTGCGTCTTCGGTCGTGTCGTCGAAGGCCAGGATGTCGTGGACAAGATCAAGGCGGTGAAAACGGCCAACAAGGGCTTCCACCAGAACGTGCCTGTGGCTGACGTCATCATCGAGCGCGCCGAAGTAGTCTGAAAGCTTGCAAATAAATCTACTGCGCGAGCCGGATCGGGGATTGGGCGGTGCTCGCTATCCTCATGTACAAAGACGTACATTCCGGTAGCTGCGCTCCGGCCGCACCCCGCTGCGGCCCGCTCGCTACGATTTCTGCGCAAACTTTAAGGCTGCGGTGAGTGGCTCCATGCTGACCATCGCCGGAACTGCCCGCTTCGTTTCCGACCTGCACCTGAGGGCCGAGCGGCCCGATCTGACCCGGCGCTTTGCGGACTTTCTCGCCGCCACGGCAGCCGCCAAAGTCGAGACGCTTTTCATCCTCGGCGACCTGTTCGAGTACTGGATCGGCGACGATGATCTCGGCGATCCTTTCAATGCGCATGTGTGCAAACTGCTGCGCGATCTGGCGGATCAGGGCACGCGCATCTTCTTCATCGCCGGCAACCGCGATTTCCTGATCGGCGCGACCTTTGCGGCCGCCGCCGGCATCGCGTTGCTTACCGAGACCGAGAAAGTCGGCGCTGGCGGCACGGCGACTTTGCTGATGCATGGCGATACCGTCTGCATCGACGACATTCCCTACCAGGAGTTCCGGCGCATGGTTCGCTCGAAGCAGTGGCAGGCGGATTTTCTTGCCCGCCCCCTACCCGAGCGCCGCGCCGAGGTGGCGAGCCTGCGTCGCCGCAGCGCAGAGGCAATGCAGGGCAAGACGGCCGCGATCATGGATGCCAATGGCGCCGCGATACGCGAGGCGCTGACGGCTCACCGCTGCACCCGCCTGATCCACGGCCACACACACCGGCCCGGCCACGAGATGATTCAGCTGGCATCCGGCACTGCCGAACGCTGGGTGCTATCCGATTGGGATACGGGGCGCGGCGACGCGCTGGAAATCGACGCGGCAGGCATCCGCCGCATCGACCTGTCGAACTAGCGCAGCCCGCGCGCCAGATCGTCCTTCAGGTCCGCCGGACTTTCCAGTCCGACGGCAATCCGCAACAGACCTTCGCCTATGCCCGAGGCCGCCCGCGCCTCGGCCGTAATGCGACCATGCGTGGTCGAGGCCGGATGCGTGATGGTGGTCTTGGTGTCGCCCAGGTTCGCCGTGATCGACAGCAGGCGGCAGTTGTCCACCACGCGCCATGCCGCTGCACGATCGCCCTTGACCTCGAAGGACACGATGGCTCCGCCGCTGGCCTGCTGCCGCATTGCGAGCGCGTGTTGCGGATGTGAAGCCAGCCCGGGGTAATACACGCGAGCCACCTGCGGCTGCGCTTCCAGCCACTGCGCGAGCTCGAGGGCATTGGCCGACTGCGCTTTCATGCGCACCGACAGGGTTTCCAGCCCCTTGAGAATTATCCACGCATTGAACGGCGAAAGCGTCGGCCCGGCCGTGCGCAGGAACTTGAAGACTTCGTCGGTCAGCGCACGGGTGCCGCAGACGGCGCCGCCCAGCACGCGGCCCTGCCCGTCCAGATACTTGGTCGCGGAATGAATCACCAGGTCGGCGCCCAGTTGCAGCGGACGCTGCAGCGCCGGTGTGCAGAAGCAGTTATCGACCAC
>JBAZOF010000050.1:0-14347 GCA_041648855.1 Sulfuritalea sp.
GATTGGTCTTGAAGATGGTGTCGTCAAAGTTGCGCGAACCGACATAACCGCCGGTATTCACGTCGACGGTGGTCATCGCCTCTGTCTGGTCGAAGATCAGGTAGCCGCCGGACTTGAGATCGACGCGCCGCGCCAGCGCCTTCTGAATTTCGTCCTCGACGCCGTGCAGGTCGAACAGTGGCCGTTCGCCGGTGTAGTGAATGAGGCGGTCGGTCACCTGCGGCACATATTCCTGGGCGAAGCTTTGCAGCTTCTGGAAGTTCTCGCGCGAGTCGATGATGACGCCGGTGGTTTCGCTGCTGACGAGGTCGCGCAGCACGCGCTGCGCCAGCGTCAGATCCTGATGCAGCGCAGTGGGCGGCAGGGCGCCGACGCTGCGGCTCTTGATCTCGCGCCAGATGCGTCGCAGATAGGCGATGTCGGCAGCCAGCTCTTCGTCGCTGGCCTCTGCCGCGACCGTGCGCAAAATGTAGCCGCCGGGCTGATCGGCCGGCAGCAGCGCCTGGATGCGGGCGCGCAGCTTTTCGCGCTCGGCTTCCTCGCCGATGCGCTGCGAAACGCCGATATGGGTGTCTTCCGGCAGGTGCACCAGCAGGCGGCCGGCAATGGAAATCTGGGTCGTCAGGCGCGCGCCCTTGGTGCCGATCGGGTCCTTCTGTACCTGCACCATCAGCGACTGGCCTTCGCTCAGGACGCGTTCGATCGGGCGCGTTTCGTGGGAGCCATTGCCATTGCTTGCCGGACGCTCACTCCAGATGTCCGCGACATGGAGAAAGGCGGTGCGTTCCAGTCCGATCTCGATGAAGGCCGACTGCATGCCGGGCAGCACACGCACGACGCGGCCGAGATAGACGTTGCCGACAATGCCGCGCCCGTTGGTCCGCTCGATGTGCAGTTCCTGCACCACGCCCTGCTGCAGCAATGCGGCACGGGTCTCCTGCGGCGTGAAGTTGATCAGGAACTGCTCGGTCATGGTAAGGCCTGCCCCCCGTCCCCCTTCCCGGGGAAGGGGGTGATCGCGGTTCGGCCGCAAGACGACTCGGCCTCCATGTCATACGCAGACCCCGGCTTGGGGCGGCCCGGCGCCAGGGTCACAACGGATACCCGAAATCGCGCAGCAACAGCGTCGTTTCGCACAGCGGCAGACCGACGATGCCGGAGTGCGAGCCGCGAATCTCTTCGATGAACACGGCCGCACGACCCTGGATGCCGTAGGCGCCAGCCTTGTCCATCGGCTCGCCGCTCTGGACGTAGCGCCGGATCTCGTCCGCGGTCAGCTGGCGAAAACGCACCTCGCTGATCGACAGGCGGTGTTCGACCCGCTCATCCTTCGCCATGGCAATGGCGGTCAACACACGATGGCTGCGCCCGGACAGGCGCGTCAGAATCGCAGTCGCGTCGGCTTCGTCCTGCGGCTTGCCGATGATTTCGCCGTCGAAGTCGAGCGTGGTGTCGGCGGCCAGCACCGGGCGCGCGACCAGCGGCCGAGTCGCCAGCAGGCGCGAACCGAACACCGCCTTGGCCCGCGCCACGCGCACGACATAGGCTTCCGGCGTTTCGCCGGGCAGCCAGGCCTCGCTGACTTCGGGGTCCTCGCGCGGCCCGCTGCGAAACAGCAGCAAGTCGAAACGCACGCCGATCTGCGCCAGCAACTCGCGCCGGCGCGGACTTCTGGAGGCAAGGTAGATGCGTGGGTCGATCATGGCTGCGGTCTTGGTGGCGAAGTTCGCGAGCATAGCGTCAGGCCCGATGGTAGGGGTGGCCCTTTATCACGCTGACGGCGCGGTACAGCGCCTCGGCGAGAATGACCCGGACCAGGGCGTGAGGCAGGGTCAGGCTGGAAAGGCGCATGGTTTCATGGGCAGTGTTCTTGATGCGCGGATCCAGCCCGTCGGGACCGCCAATGATGAAGGCCACATCATCGCCGCTTGCCATCCATTTTGCCAGACGGTCGGCCAGTTGCCGCGTGGTCGGTGCCTCGCCATGCTCGTCCAGCGCGACGCGGCGACAGCCGGCAGGCAGTTGCGCGTCGATCCGCGTCGCCTCCAGCGCCATCATGGCGGCCGCCGTCTTGCCCGCGGTGCGCGATTCGGGTTTGATCTCCAGCAGTTCCAGCGGCAGCTCGCGCGGCATCCGCTTCGCATATTCGGTCCAGCCGGCCACCACCCATTCCGGTGGTCGCGCCGAAACCGCCGCAACGATCAACTTCATTCGCCGCCGGTATCGCTGTCGGCCTTCTTGCGCGGACGTTTCGGCACGACCTTCCACAGCTCTTCGAGGTTGTAGTAGGCACGCACGGCAGGCTGCATCACATGCACCACGATGTCGCCCAAGTCAACCAGCACCCATTCGCCGGTCTCTTCTCCTTCGATGCCGATCACCTGCACGTCGGCTTCCCTGGCCTTGTCATGGACACTGCGCGCCAGCGCCTTGACGTGACGATTGGAGTCGCCGGTGGCGATGATGACCCGATCGAACAGCGCCGACAGCTTGCTGGTGTTGATGACCTCTATGTCCTTGGCCTTGACGTCTTCGAGGGCGGTGACAGCGATTTTCTGAAGTTTTCTAATGTCCATGCGAAGTCCGGTAGATCTGATGGGATTCAATATAGTCGAGAACGGCGTCGGGGACCAGATAGCGTGCGCTGAGCCCCGCCGCCAACCGCTGCCGGATGGCCGTGGCGGATATCTCCAGCGCGGTGATGGCGAAGGGGACGATGCGGCCGGCCGGGGCGATGCCGAGATCGGCGGCGCTACCCTTGCGGGCGGCGAATTCGGCATCCAGCGCCGTATCGCCAGCGCCGACTTTCAACTCATGCCCCGGCCGCGTCGCCACGGCGATATGCGCAAGTGCGAACAATTCACGCCAGCGATGCCAAGCCTCAAACCGGGCGAAGGCATCGGCACCCAGCAGCAGCACCAGCGGACGCCGGTCGCCATGCAGCCTGCGCTGGCGTTCGAGGGTTTCGACCGTATAGCTCGGCCCGGGCGTCGTGGTCTGCGCCTCCGACGCGTCGATGCTGAAGCCGGGCACGGCGGCGAGGGCGCGCTCCACCATCGCCAGACGATGGACGGCGGAACAGTGCGGCGGCGCATCGCGCAAGGCCGGGTTGCCCGCCGGGATGAAGCACACCCCGGCCAGGCCCAGCGCCTCGCGCGCCTCTATGGCAAGGCGCAGATGTCCGACATGCAGCGGATCGAAGGTGCCGCCGAACAGGCCGAGAACTCCCTCGTTGAGCTCACTCATCAGGCTCGGCCGGCCCCCTGAACACGTCGCGGTAGGACAGATAGACGCTGGCCACCATGGTCGGCGCCAGGACGAAGATCAGCAGCATGCGCAGCGCAACGGAAAATATGTTGAGCAAGGCGGGCGAAATCAGTCCGGCGGTGATCAGGATCAAACCCGGCACGACGGCACCCACCAGAACCAGGGCCAAGCCGTACATCATGAAGGCGCGCCAGTTGCGCAAGCTGGCGACAAAGCTGAAGAACAGCGATTTGACCGCCCCCACGCCATCCCATGCCGTCAGCAGCGGCGCGAACCAGAACGCCATCAGCATCGGCGAGGCCAGCAGCAGGATCACGGCCATGTCGCTGACGGCCGCCATGGCCTCCTCCGGATCCATTCCATCGCTGATATTGATCGGATCGCCCAAGGCAAAGCCACCCAGTACCAGCAGGCTGGAACCGACCAGATGCAGTCCGCCAAGGCGTGCCAGTCCGGCGCGGCGCTCGCTGATGCCAGCCAGCAGCGTCTTGCCGTCAAACGGCTGGCGGCGGTCGATCGCGCGGCAGCCGTTGCCCAGGATGACGGTCAGGGTGGGCAACAGCAGCGGCAGCAGAAAGGGGCCGATTTTCGGGATCAGATTGACCAGGATCACGGTCAGCAGGTAGCCGAAAGTAATCGCCGTCGCCAGCGGCGGATGGCGTCGAAACAGGGCGAAGCCGGCCAGCAGCCAGAGAACACCGTGGCGCGCAGGGAGACGGCGTGCGTCCATCAGTCTTCCCTTGCCGGAAAATTCACGGCCTGCGGAAAGTCAGCCGGCAGCTCAGGAACATCGAAGGCGATGTCGCCTTCCGGATCGGGGGTCCCGCTAGCCACCAAGCCGGCAAAGTCGAACAGCCGGGCGTCGAGCAGATGCGACGGCACGACATTGGCCAGGCTGCGGAACATGGTCTCGATGCGTCCCGGAAAGCGCTTCTCCCAGTCCTGCAGCATTTGCTTCACCAACTGGCGCTGCAGGTTCGGCTGCGAACCGCAGAGATTGCAGGGAATGATCGGAAAGGCGCGCTCCGCGGCCCAGGCCTCGAGATCCTTCTCGCGGCAATAGGCGAGCGGCCGGATCACGATGTTGCGGCCGTCGTCCGACACCAGTTTCGGCGGCATGGATTTCAGCTTGCCGGCGAAGAACATGTTGAGGAACAGGGTCTGCAGGATGTCGTCGCGATGATGGCCGAGCGCGATCTTGGTCGCCCCCAGTTCGCCGGCGACGCGGTACAGGACGCCGCGGCGCAACCTCGAGCAGAGCGAACAGGTGGTCTTGCCTTCCGGGATCACGCGCTTGACGATGGAATAAGTGTCCTCGTTCTCGATGTGAAAGGGCACGTCGATGCTGCGCAGGTAGTCGGGCAGCACCTCGGCAGGAAAGCCGGGCTGCTTCTGGTCGAGGTTGACCGCGACGATGTCGAAGGCGATCGGCGCGTGTTCGCGCAGGAACAGCAGGACATCGAGCAGGGCGAAAGAATCCTTGCCGCCGGAAAGGCAGACCATGACCTTGTCACCGGCCTCGATCATGTTGAAGTCGGCAATCGCCTGGCCGACCTCGCGGCGCAAACGTTTGGCGAGCTTGTTCGCCTCGAAAGCCGATTTCTGGGCCTGGCGGGCGGTAGGTGCAGTGCTCAATGGTGCATTCATAAATGGGCGGTACGGCCGCCGTCCACATTGATCACCTGCCCGGTGACATAGGGTGCGTCGAAGACGAGGAATTTCACCGTGCGGGCGATGTCGGCGGGTGAACCGACGCGCTTGAGCAGGGTGTGCTGAATGATAGCCGTCCGGTCCGCCGGGGGAAAGTCACTTGTGCCCTGGGGCCATTCGATCGGGCCCGGCGCCACCGCATTGACCCGCACCCGGGGCCCCAGTTCCAGCGCCAAGGCGCGGGTCAGTCCCAGCAGGCCGGCCTTCGCCGCGCAGTACAGCGGGTAGCCCTTGAGCGGGCGCTCGGCATGAATGTCGGTGATATTGACGATGCAGCCGCCGCTCGTCTCGAGATGCGGCGCCGCGGCCTGCGACAGGAACAGCGGCGCCTTGAGGTTGGAGCCGACCAGGTCGTCCCACGCCGCCGCGTCGACAGCGCCGACTTTCGTGGCGTAAAAGGACGACGCGTTGTTCACCAGCGCATCGAGCCGGCCGAAGCGCGCGACGACCGATTCCACGAGTTGCGGCAATGCCTCGATGTCCAGCAGATCGGCGGCAAAGATAGCGGCAGATTCGCGGCCCTCACCTTGTCGCGCCGTGTTCAGTTCGGCGGCGAGAGCCGCCGCCTCGGCGGCCGACGAGCGATAGTGAATCGCCACGCAGGCGCCCGCTGCATGCAGCGCACGTGCAATCTCCGCACCCACACGACGGGCAGCGCCGGTAACCAGGACCACGGGAGTCATCTTCATGCCGTAAGTATACCGGCGAGAGCCCTTGCCGCAGCAACGAAACCGAACGTCGCCGTGACCGCAACCGACGACCCGTAGCCGGCGCAATTGAGGCCTGCCGTCGGGTCCACCGGAATGTCTGTCGCTGCGCCATCCACCAGGCAGGAGTCGGCGCTGACGGTACGGCGCGGCTGCTCCGGCGAATACACGCACTCGACGCCGAACTTCTTCTTCGGGTCGCGCGTGAAGCCGTAGTCTTTGCGCAACTGTGCGCGCACTTTGGAGGCCAGCGCATCCTGCGTGGTGCGCGACAGATCGATGACTTCGATCTGCGTCGGATCGGTGCGCCCGCCGGCAGCGCCGGTGGTCACGACGCGGATACCGGCACGTCGGCACCAGGCGATCAGCGCGGCCTTGGCGCGCACATGGTCGATGGCGTCGATCACCGCGTTGCAGGGCGGGATCAGGGTGGCCGGATTGCGTTCGTCGATGAACTCCTCCACGGCGTCGACCACGCAGCCCGGATTGATCGCCGCGATGCGTTCCCTCATGGCCGTCACCTTGGCCGCGCCGAGCGTCGATCCGAGGGCGTGAATCTGGCGGTTGATGTTGGATTCGGCAAGGTGGTCGAGGTCGATCAGGGTCAAGCGCCCCACGCCCGAGCGCGCCAGCGCCTCTGCGGCCCAGGAACCGACGCCGCCGATGCCCACCACCACGACATGCGCTGCCGAAGCGCGCAACAGCGCGCCGGCACCATACAGGCGCTCGATACCGCCGAAGCGGCGTGCGTAATCAGGGGTGGAAGTCACACAGCGACTCCATATCGGCGGCTGGCAACCGGATGTGCAAAAAATTGCGGGGGTTCCGAAGAACCCCCGCTCTGAACTGGTGGCCAGGGGCAGAATCGAACTGCCGACACACGGATTTTCAATCCGTTGCTCTACCAACTGAGCTACCTAGCCGGAAAGGCTGCGGATTATAGGCTGCCGGCGCTGCGGCGTCAAAGGTGCAGCATCCTTCTTCCTGCCACCCCATCGCTGACGGCTTGCTTACAGGCTGCGTAAGGGCAATGTAAGAGGTCAAGCCTACGATGCTGCACCGCAGTACAGTTGGCGTTGGACCCATTAAAACAATCTCCCTTCTCCGGAGGAATCATGAAAGACGAAGATATTGTCGAACGGATTCAGAAGAATCCAAAATTCCTGCAGTTCGTGCGCATGCGCAACAACTACTCGATCATCCTCTCGATCATGATGATGATCGTGTATTTCGGCTACATCCTGCTGATCGCCTTCGACAAGCAGTTCCTTGCCACCAAGGTCGCCACCGGTTCCACGATGTCCGTCGGCATCCCGATGGGTATCGGCGTGCTGGTCTTCACCATCATCATCACCGCGATCTACGTGCGCCGCGCGAACACCGAGTTCGACGCGACCAAGGACGCAATCGTCAAGGAGGCTTCCAAGTGATCAAGCTCAGGCACATTCTCTTCGGTGCAACGGCACTCCTTGCGGCTGGCTTCGTCCTTGCTGCCGGTGCCGACCTCGGCCAGGCGCAGAAGCAGGAGACCAACTGGACCGCCATCACGATGTTCGCGATTTTCGTCGGTATCACGCTCTGGATCACCAAGTGGGCGGCGACCAAGACCAAGACTGCGGCAGACTTCTACACCGCCGGCGGCGGCATCACCGGCTTCCAGAACGGACTGGCGATCGCCGGCGACTACATGTCGGCGGCTTCCTTCCTCGGCATTTCCGCCCTGGTGTTCGGTTCCGGCTTCGACGGCCTGATCTTCTCGATCGGCTGGCTGGTCGGCTGGCCCGTGATCACCTTCCTGATGGCGGAACGCCTGCGCAACCTCGGCAAGTTCACCTTCGCCGACGTCGCCGGCTACCGCTTCGACGCGGGTCCGATCCGCACCTTTGCGGCTTGTGGCTCGCTGGTCGTGGTGGCCTTCTACCTGATCGCCCAGATGGTCGGCGCCGGTCAACTGATCAAGCTGCTGTTCGGCCTCGACTACATCGTCGCGGTGAGCATGGTGGGCGCGATCATGATGATCTACGTGCTGTTCGGCGGCATGACGGCGACGACCTGGGTGCAGATCATCAAGGCCGCCATGCTGCTCACCGGCGCCACCTTCATGGCCCTGGCAGTGCTGTTCCAGTTCGGCTTCAGCCCCGAGGCGATGTTCACCAAGGCCGTTGAAGTGCATTCCAAGCACGATGCGATCATGAGCCCGGGGGCGTTGATCACGGATCCGATTTCGGCCATTTCGGTCGGCATGGCGCTGATGTTCGGCACCGCCGGCCTGCCGCACATCCTGATGCGCTTCTTCACCGTGCCGAGCGCCAAGGAAGCCCGCAAGTCGGTGGGCTGGGCGACGACCTGGATCGGCTACTTCTACATCCTGACCTTCATCATCGGCTTCGGCGCCATCACCAACCTGATCCCCAACCCGGCGGAATACTTCGTCAATGGCGAAATCGCCAACGGCCTCAAGGGCGGCGGCAACATGGCCGCGGTGCATCTGGCCAAGGCCGTCGGCGGCGACATCTTCATGGGCTTCATCTCCGCCGTGGCCTTCGCCACGATCCTGGCGGTGGTGGCGGGTCTGACGCTGTCCGGCGCTTCCGCCGTATCGCACGACCTGTACGCCTCGGTGTGGCGTCACGGCAACGTGGATAGCGCGACCGAACTGCGTGTCTCGAAGATCACCACCGTCTGCCTCGGCATCTTCGCCGTGCTGCTCGGCATCGTGTTCGAGAAGCAGAACGTCGCCTTCATGGTGATGCTGGCCTTCGCCGTGGCTTGCTCGGCCAACTTCCCGGTGCTGTTCATGTCCGTGCTGTGGAAGGATTGCACCACTAAGGGTGCTGTGGCTGGCGGCACGGTCGGCCTGATCTCCTCCGTGGCGCTGACCATCATGTCGCCAGCGGTGTGGGAAGCCTCGCTTGGCAATCCGAAGGGCTCGGCGCTGTACCCCTACGCCTCGTCGGCGATCTTCTCGATGACCGCAGCGTTCGCGGTGATCTGGATCGTTTCCCTGCTCGACAGGAGCGCCCAGGCCGCCAAGGAACGCGCCCTTTTCCCGGCCCAGTTGGTGCGTTCGGAAACCGGTGTCGGCAGTTCCAGCGCTTCGGGCCACTAAGCGCCTCCAGGCAGCAACGCAGCAAAAAAGCCAGCCCCGCGGGGCTGGCTTTTTTGTCTCCATCCTCCGAGCGGGTCCTGTTCAGGAGTAGGGCACCGTGAAGCGTCGTTCCGGATCGTTCTCGCCGATCCAGTAGCTCTTCCACCAGCCGTCTATCTTGTCACGCGTCCATGGCATGTGCACCAGTACCCCGTCAAGCACACCTGCCACTTCGGCGATGCTTTGCGGCCGTGCTGCCGGGTCCTTTTCCAGACAGCGGCCGATCAGGGCATCCAGCTCCGCCGGTACTGCAAAGGGAGAGCATGCCGAGGCAAGCCGTGGCACGGTGTGCAGTACCTGATAGGTCAGGTCGTGCTCGGTTTCCGTTTCGAACAGACGCTTGCCGGTGAGCAGGAAAAAGCCGACCGCACCCAGCGCGTAGATGTCGGCGCGCCCATCGGCATCGCTGGGGTTGCGGATGCGCTCGGGCGACATGTAAAGCGGCGTGCCGAGGATGCGCATCGAGCCGGTCAGATCCCGCGTATTGTCGCCCGACATCTGCTTCACCAAACCGAAGTCCAGCACCTTCACCATGTCGCGCTCGCCGCGAACCTCGCAGAGCATGATGTTCTGCGGCTTGATATCGCGATGCACGAGGCCGCAGGAATGCGCTTCCCACAGCGAAGCGCAGGCCTGGCGCAGGATGTAGGCGGTCCGGGCCGGCGGCACCGGGCCGTAGCGCTCGACCAGGTCGGCCAGCGACAGCCCTTCCAGATACTCCATGGCATAGTAAAACTCTCCGCCCGGCCCCGTGCCGTAGTCGTAGATGCGAATGGTGTTGGGGTGGTGCAGGAGGCTGGAGAGCTGGACTTCGCGCTGGAAGCGGGCGGTCCATTCCTCCGAGGTGGCCTGCTGCTTGAGCACCTTCACGGCTGCGGGCCGTTTGAGCATGCGATGCTGCGCCAGATATACGTTGCTGATGGCGCCTTCGCCGATCTGCCGCAGCAGCCGGTAAGGACCCAGCTGACGTACTGCGGAGTCGCGCCGCAACAGGCCGGCCAGGACGCTCGGCGGCAGAAAGCCGGAGAGCCACACCGCGAAGATGAGCAGCAGGATGATGGAGAATCCTATCTGCAGGTAAGTCAGCGGGGCATAAGCCTCGCCCGCTTCAATCTCGATGGCGATGCCGACATCGAGGTCGCGCACCCATCGCCATGCGCCGATCACATCCTGGCCGAGGTAGTTGGGGTAGGGTTGCAGCAACAGGCCTTCGCCGCCTTCGGTGCGTGCCGCCACCGCCCGGGTTGCCAGCAGGGTCAGCCGGTCGTCCATGTCGGGCAAGGCCAGACGCGGCGCGAGGCCACGCCGCTGCAGCTCGTCGGAATGCCGGCTCGGCGACAACAGCCAGCCCTCGGCGTCGAAAGCCAGGGCTTCGCCGCTGCCGCCGGGACGCGCCGCCTCGAAGAGGTCCGCGAATCCTTTGTCGACCGGTGACCCCAGGGCCAGCACCGCAATGATCCGGCCGTTCGACGCGCGTATCGGTGTAGCGACCCAGGCACGGCCGATCTCCCCCGCGCCACCGCCGCGATAGGGACGCACGAATGCGGAGTCTCCCGCGAGCGCCGGCGCGAGATGGGCGAAAAAGTCGGGCGTCACGTCGGAACCCGTTCGTTGCACGTCTCTCGCGGCGAGAATCCGGCCGCGCGGTTCGATGACGCGCGCCCCTGTCACGCCGATCGCCGCCGACTTGGTCAAGATGCTGGCGATGATGAGGGTCCCATCACCCCGGCCGGAAACCAGCTTGCGGATGTCGGCGGTCAAGTCCGGGTCGGCAGCCAGTTGCTCCGCCTCGTGACGCCGCTCGGAGATCCACTGTTCCAGCGTTCCGACTTGGGTGTTGAGAAGCGCCTGCATGCCGGTGGCGCGAATCTCGCGCAAGGAATCACCAACGCCGCGATAGGCCCATATGCCGACGCCGAGCAGGGCCGCAAGCAGGAGCAGCAGTGTGAGGCGCGTCCGGTCGAAATGGATACTCACGATTTGGCCGTGCAGCTCAGCCAGCGCCGTACCACGCACGTCCCTGCGCCGCCGACCGATGAAGCGGCCCCGGCTTCCCGTGCCAGCGAGGCCGCGAAGGAAAGCACCCGATCACGCGACAACCCCAATGGCAACACGGCGCGAGCAACCGGTTTCATGGGCCGTTCGGGACACGCTCAAAAACACTGCAGCATGTTGGTGTCGCAGTAGAGCTTTTTCAGATACGCCAGACCGATCCAGAGCCAGAACAACAGGGCGAAGGCGACGTAAGGCAGATGCTTTTCGATAACCTGCGGCGGCGTGACCTTGCGCACCGCCTTGAGCACCGGGGCAGTGACAATCACGAACAGCTTGTACATCGTGTTGTCGTGGCGGCGACTGCCGGCCAGCAGGGCCAGCAGGCCCTGGCCGAGAAGAAACAACATTGCAACCTCGACCAGCGCGCGCAGCACGCCGAGGATAAGTAGTTCAGGGTGGCTCATGGTATGTTTCGGTCTCCGTTATTTTGCTTGGGTAATTTCATGAATTACGATCACTGGCGGCATTATGCCCGCGGCTGGGTGTTTCACTTCTTCGGCCGCGAGGATCAAGCCTTTGAAGCCTATCTGACCGCGTTTCGCAACAACCCGCAGGATGTCCAGTCGGCGCGCCACCTGGCCGCAATTGCGGCGAAGCGCAAGAACTACGATGTGGCGATCAAGTGGTTTGAGGCAGCGTTGGCGCTGACCCCGGACGACGGCGCGAACTGGTACAACCTCGGCTACGTCTGCGAACACGCCGGCAAGCCGAAGGAAGCGATCGCCGCCTTCACCGAGGCGGTGCGCCTGGTGCCGGCGCAGGACATGGCCTGGTACGGCATGGGGCTGGCATATGCGCGGCTGGGCCAGCACGACGAAGCGGTAAGGGCTCTGGAAAAGGTGGTCGAGCTGCAACCGATGAGCGGCGAGGGCTTCTACCAACTGGGCATGGCCTACCATCATGCCAACCGCCCCGATGACGTCGCACGCATTCTCAAGCGCCTGGTCACGTTCGAGCCCAAGCGGGCAAGGAAATTGGCCCATGACACCGAGCGCGCCGATCTGATGAAACTCATTCCGGAACTTCCCTTCTGATTCAATTCAGGCCGTAGCTGCGCCGAAAGTCGGCGCTGGCGATACAGCGATTACGCGGGGCAGGCAATATCGCTGGGATACCGTCTCCTCGCCTTCGCTCGGAGACATAAAAAAACCGGCCCGTGGTTACCCAGGGGCCGGTTCAACGGGGGCGGGTATTCTCCCTAACCCCCCTCCTCCTCCAAAAATCTAATCAGACGCCCTTGGTGTCGATGTCGCCTTCCAGGTTCGGATAGCGAACGTGGTCGACCAGGTCCTGAATTTCCTTGTTCGGTGCCGGTGAAATCAGGCTGCCGATGATGATGCCAAGGAAACCGGCGGGAATGCCGAAGGTACCGGCCGAGATCGGAGCGATGTCCCACCACAGCGGTGCATTGACGCCGAAGAACGGATACGTCATGTACATGTAGTAGGCGCAGGTGCCCAGACCCAGACCCATGCCCAGCACCGCACCGAGGTAGTTGGCGCGCTTCCAGAACACCCCGCAGACCAGCGCCGGGAAGAAGCCCGAGGCTGCCAGCGAGAAGGCCGCGCCGACCAGGAACAGGATGTCGCCCGGCTTCAGGCTGGTGACGTAGGCAGCCACCAACGCCACCACGAGCAGCAGGCCCTTGGATACCGCCAGACGGCGAACCGTCGAAGCGTTCGGGTCGATCATCTTGTAGTACAGGTCGTGCGACATGGCGTTGGCGATGGTCAGCAGCAGGCCGTCAGCGGTTGAAAGCGCCGCCGCCAGACCACCAGCCGCCACGAGGCCCGAGATCACGTAAGGCAAACCCGCAATTTCCGGAGTCGCCAACACGATCAGGTCGCCGCCAATGACGATTTCCGCCAGTTGCACGATGCCGTCGCCGTTGATGTCAGAGATGTTCATCAGCGTCTTGTCAACCGTGGCCCAGTTGCTGACCCAGGCCGGCAAGGAAGCGAAGCTGGACCCCACCAGGTTGCTGTAGACCTCGAACTTGACCAGGATGGCCAGGGCCGGTGCCGTGAAGTACAGCAGGAAGATGAAGAACAAGCCCCAGAACACCGACTGGCGTGCTTCCTTCACCGATGGCGTGGTGTAGTAGCGCATCAGAATGTGCGGCAGGGCGGCGGTGCCGATCATCAGACACGCGATCAGGGCGAGGAAGTTCTTCTTCGCCTTGCTGCGGTTCTTCTCGATCTCTTCCGGCGTCTTGCCAGCGACGGCAAAGGCTTCGGCGTGATGCTTGAGCGCCCCACCGCGAGCACCGACGGCTTTCTCCGCGGTCCAAGCCTTTTTGGCTGCAGCCGCATCGACCGGGAAGGCCTTGAGGGCTTTCTCCGCCGCGTCAATCGCCTTGGGGTCCGCTGCGGGTTCAGCCGTCTTGAGGGCATTTACCTTCTCGACCAGCTTGGCCTTTTCCGCTGCGAGGAAAGCCGGGCCGTCCTTTTCCAGACCGGCCAGCTTGGCGGTCGCTGCCGCCGAACGGTCACGGAATATGGCGCGCACCGACTCTTCCTTGGCGCCCTTGGGCGAGGCCTTGTCGTTGAACTCGTTCTCCAGTGACGTGATCTTGGGCAGGGCCGTGGTGTAGGCGGTGATCTGCGGAATCGGGACGCCGGTATGCTTCACCGACAGCCACACCACCGGGATCATGTAGGCAATGATCAGGATGATGTACTGGGCCACTTGGGTCCAGGTCACCGCCTTCATGCCGCCGAGGAAGGAACACACCAGAATGCCGGCCAGACCCACGAATACGCCGACCTGGAACTCGAGGCCGGTGAAGCGCGAGGTGATGATGCCGACGCCGTAGATCTGTGCAATCACGTAAGTGAAGGAACAGACGATGGCCGCAACCACGCCGATGAAGCGCGGCAGGTGGCCGCCGAAGCGCGCACCGAGGAAGTCCGGAATCGTGAACTGACCGAACTTGCGCAGGTAGGGCGCGAGCAGAATCGCCACCAGGCAGTAGCCGCCGGTCCAGCCCAGCACGAAGGCGAGGCCGTCATAGCCGGACAGGTACAGGGTGCCGGCCATGCCGATGAAGCTGGCAGCCGACATCCAGTCGGCGCCGGTCGCCATGCCGTTGAACAGCGCAGGCACGCGTCGCCCGGCGACGTAGTATTCGCCGACGTCTGCCGTCTTCGACATGAAGCCGATGCCGGCATACAGACCGATGGTGGCGAACAGGAACAGGTAGCCGAGGATCTTGTTCGGCACGCCCATTTGTTCGAGGATGCCGACGAGGATGACGAAGGCAACGAAACCGCCCGTGTAGAAGGTGTAGTACTTCTTCAGGCTCTGGAAAAACTGCGATTGGGTTTGAGCGGCAGCCATTAGTCTTCCTCCCCTTCATGGACGCCATATTCGTGGTCCAGGTTGTTCATGTAGTGGGCGTAATACCAGATGATCGCGACGTAAATGATCAACGAGCCCTGCGCCGACATGTAGAAGCCCA
>JBAZOF010000051.1:0-14266 GCA_041648855.1 Sulfuritalea sp.
CACCAAACTTCGCCGACAGCACCGTCGTGATCGCCGCCGTCAATGTCGTCTTGCCATGGTCAACGTGTCCAATCGTCCCCACGTTCACGTGCGGCTTCGTCCGCTCAAATTTCGCTTTCGCCATGTCTGCTTTCCTTAAAGAACGATTGTTAGTCGATCACTTCTTGTTGATGATTGCTTCGGCGACATTCTTCGGCGCCTCGGTATAGTGCTTGAATTCCATGGAGTACGTCGCCCGGCCCTGCGACAGAGACCGTAGCTGAGTGGAGTAGCCGAACATCTCGGCCAGAGGAACTTCAGCCTTGATCAGCTTAATGCCACCGACCTGGTCCTCCATGCCATGAACGATGCCGCGACGGCCTGACAAGTCGCCCATCACGTTGCCCATGTAGTCCTCCGGCGTTTCCACCTCGACCGCCATCATCGGCTCAAGCAGCACCGGACTGGCCTTGCGCATCGCGTCCTTGAACGCCATGGATGCGGCCATCTTGAAGGCGTTTTCGTTGGAGTCCACGTCGTGATAGGAGCCGTCAAACAGCGTTACCTTCACATCCACGACGGGGAAGCCAGCCAACACACCGTTCGGCAGGGTGTCGATGAGGCCTTTTTCAACCGCGGGGATGAATTCACGCGGCACGGAACCGCCCTTGATGTTATCGATGAACTCAAAACCCTTGCCCGCCTCGTTCGGCTCCAGCTTGATCCAGACGTGACCATACTGACCGCGACCGCCGGACTGTTTGACGAACTTGCCTTCCTGCTCCACCGACTTGCGGACTGCTTCGCGATAGGCCACCTGCGGCGCGCCGACGTTGGCTTCAACGCCGAATTCGCGCTTCATGCGATCGACAAGAATTTCGAGGTGAAGCTCACCCATCCCGGAGATGATCGTTTGCCCGGATTCCTCGTCCGTCCGAACGCGGAAAGACGGATCTTCTTGCGCCAGGCGATTGAGCGCGATGCCCATTTTCTCCTGGTCTGCCTTGGTCTTGGGCTCGACGGCAACGTGAATCACCGGCTCGGGGAATACCATGCGCTCGAGCGTGATGACATGAGCCGGATCACATAGCGTCTCGCCCGTAGTGGCCTCCTTCAATCCGACCGCGGCAGCAATATCGCCGGCAAACACTTCCTTGATTTCCTCACGCTGATTGGCGTGCATCTGCAGGATGCGGCCAAGTCGCTCTTTGCGGCCCTTGATAGGGTTGAAAATGGTATCACCCGTCTTGATCGTTCCGGAGTAGACGCGGAAGAAAGTCAGTTGACCAACATAGGGGTCCGTCATGATCTTGAAGGCCAGCGCCGCAAACGGGTCGGTGTCATTCGCCGCGCGCTCGCCCGGCTGCTCGTTCTCGAGAATGCCCTCAACCGGCGGAATATCCGTCGGGGCCGGCAGATACTCGATCACTGCGTCCAGCATCGCCTGGACACCCTTGTTCTTGAACGCAGAGCCGCACAGCATTGGCACGATTTCAGCGGCAAGGGTGCGAGCGCGCAACCCAGCCTTGATCTCTTGCTCAGTCAATTCACCGGTCTCGAGATACTTGTTCATCAACTCCTCGTTGGCCTCAGCTGCGGCCTCGACCATCTTTTCATGCCACTCGTCGGCCTTGGCCTTGAGTTCCGCCGGAATCTCGCTGTACTCGAACTTGATACCCTGGCTCGCCTCGTCCCAAACGATGGCCTTCATCTTGACCAGGTCGATGACGCCCTCAAATTTTTCTTCGGCGCCAATCGGAATCTGCAGCGGAATAGGATTGGCCTTGAGGCGCAGGCGCATCTGGTCATGCACTTTGAAAAAGTCAGCGCCCTGACGATCCATCTTGTTCACGAAAGCCAGGCGTGGAACGCCATAACGATTGGCTTGGCGCCAGACGGTTTCGGACTGCGGCTGGACGCCACCCACGGCACAGTAAACCATGCACGCACCATCCAGCACTCGCATGGAACGCTCTACCTCAATGGTGAAGTCGACGTGCCCGGGTGTGTCAATGATATTGACACGGTGCTCCGGGAAGTTCTGTCCCATTCCCTTCCAGAAGCAGGTCGTCGCCGCGGACGTGATGGTAATCCCGCGCTCTTGCTCCTGCTCCATCCAGTCCATGGTGGCCGCGCCGTCATGGACTTCGCCAATCTTGTGATTGACCCCGGTGTAGAACAAAATACGCTCGGTGGTGGTGGTCTTGCCGGCGTCGATGTGAGCCGAAATACCAATGTTGCGATAGCGTTCGATGGGAGTCTTGCGGGCCACTTGATTTACCTGCCTTATCTAAACCAAACCGCCATGACGCCTCGTTTCACGAAGCGACAGGGCGGCGGACAAAAACGAAAGTCTCGCCGGACGCCCGACGAAACGCGATACTACTTAGAAACGGAAATGCGAGAACGCCTTGTTGGCTTCGGCCATACGGTGAACTTCTTCGCGCTTCTTCATCGCCGCACCTCGCCCTTCGGAGGCCTCGAGCAACTCGGCGGCCAGACGCTGCCCCATCGACTTCTCGCTGCGCTTCCGCGCCGCTTCGCGCAACCAGCGCATGGACAGGGCCATGCGGCGTGATGGACGAACTTCGACCGGAACCTGGTAGTTGGCGCCACCCACCCGGCGACTCTTAACCTCGACCAGGGGTTTTACATTATTCACTGCCAGAGTAAAAACCTCCAGCGGATCCTTGCCGCTCTTCGTCTGAATCTGTGCGAAGGCGCCATAAATAATGCGCTCGGCAACAGATTTCTTGCCGCTGTCCATCAGCACATTGACGAATTTGGAAAGATCAACGCTGCCGAATTTCGGATCAGGCAGGATGTCACGTTTGGGAACTTCACGACGACGGGGCATGGTATCTCCTTAGGACCCGGATCAGGCAGCTTTGGGCCGCTTGGCGCCATACTTGGAACGGCTCTGCTTGCGATCCTTGACACCTTGGGTATCAAGACTGCCGCGCACAATGTGGTAACGCACGCCCGGCAGGTCCTTGACTCGGCCGCCGCGAATGAGGACCACCGAGTGTTCCTGCAGGTTATGGCCTTCGCCACCAATGTAGGAAATGACCTCGAAGCCATTGGTCAGGCGCACCTTGGCGACCTTCCGCAGCGCGGAGTTCGGCTTCTTCGGCGTGGTGGTGTACACACGAGTGCAGACACCGCGCCGGGCCGGACTGTTGCCCAGTGCGGGCACCTTGCTCTTCGACTGCGGCGCCTGACGACCTTTGCGCACGAGTTGGTTAATGGTAGGCATGTATATATCCTGAATGCTGTGCGAAATGCACTGCAAATTTACGAAAAGTCGGCCCCTGCCAAGGGCAAAGAGGCCGGATTATAGAATGGTCTCCTGCGAGCGTCAACCTGCTTGCGTGTCTTCTGCCGCCACCGGGGTATCTTCCGTAGCAGCCGGGAGATCGAACAGGTTCTGTGCCTCGGCCCCGCCCTTGGATCGCCCGCGGCGCGTACGGTGGTAAGCCATGCCCGTGCCAGCCGGAATAAGGCGGCCAACAATGACATTCTCCTTGAGCCCGCGCAATTCATCCCGCTTGCCCATGATCGCCGCCTCGGTCAGTACGCGCGTAGTTTCCTGGAACGATGCCGCCGAAATAAAGGAATCCGTCGACAAGCTGGCCTTGGTGATGCCGTGCAGCATGAAGTCATACGCTGCCGGTGTCTTGCCGGCCGCGATCAGCCTGTCATTTTCGTCCAACACTGCAGCGCGCTCGACTTGTTCTTCCTTGATGAAGCTCGAGTCGCCCGGACTGGTAATCACCACCCGGCGCAGCATCTGGCGCACGATCACCTCGATATGCTTGTCATTGATTTTCACGCCCTGCAAGCGATAGACGTCCTGCACTTCGTCAATGATGTAGCGGGCCAGTTCCTCGACACCCTTCAAGCGCAGGATATCGTGGGGATCGGCCGGGCCGTCCACAATGACTTCGCCCTTGTTGACCACCTGGCCGTCGTGGGCCATCACATGCTTGTCCTTGGTGATCAGATACTCGTGCGCCGTGCCATCAGGCTCGGTGATCACAAGCCGCTGCTTGCCCTTGGTATCCTTGCCGAAGGACACGGTACCGGTAACTTCAGCCAACACGCCGGCATCCTTAGGGATACGCGCCTCGAAGAGCTCGGCAACGCGAGGCAAGCCGCCCGTGATGTCCCGGGTCTTGGACGACTCCTGCGGAATCCTCGCCAGAATGTCGCCAACCGCAACGGGCTGACCATCCTTTACGGTAATCAGCGACCCGACCTGGAAGGTAATGGTAACGATGTGGTCAGTGCCGTGAATCTTGACTTCCTCACCCGACTCGTCGATCAGCTTGACCTGCGGCCGGACGCCCTTGGATGCCTTGGCACCGCGCTTGGGATCGATGACGACCAACGTGGAAAGACCAGTGACCTCGTCCATCTGCTCGGCGACCGTCGCGTTCTTCTCGACGTTCTCGAATTTGACGGTACCCGCATACTCGGTAACGATAGGACGGGTGTGCGGATCCCATGTCGCCAGTTGAGTTCCGGCCTTGACCGGCTTGCCGTCGTCGGCCAGCAAGGTTGCGCCATAGGGAACCTTGTGGCGCTCACGCTCGCGACCGTTGTCGTCGGTAATCATCACTTCCCCGGAACGGGAAATGACAATCTTTTCGTTCTTCGGGTTCGTGACATAGCGCATGGTCGCGGTAAAGCGGATCA
Source organism: Sulfuritalea sp. (assembly GCA_041648855.1). Lineage (GTDB taxonomy): Bacteria > Pseudomonadota > Gammaproteobacteria > Burkholderiales > Rhodocyclaceae > Sulfuritalea. The sequence continues at coordinate 4,678 of JBAZOF010000051.1, forward strand.
CACCTGAACTCTTGGCCTCGATGCTGCTCTGCGCCGCCGAACGCGATGCCGCGCCGCCAACGTGGAAGGTACGCATCGTCAACTGCGTGCCGGGCTCGCCGATCGACTGGGCCGCAATGACCCCGACCGCCTCGCCGGCATTAACCAATGAGCCGCGACCCAAGTCTCGACCGTAGCACTTCGCACACAGGCCATAGCGGGTTTCGCAGGACAATGGGCTGCGAACACGAACTTCATCGATGTCCAGCGCCTCGATTGCATCGACAGCGTCCTCGTCGAGCAGATAACCCGCTGCAAACAGCACTTCCTGTGTATCTGGATTGATCACATCGCTGGTGGCGACGCGGCCAAGAATGCGCTCGCGTAGCGGCTCAATCACTTCGCCGCCCTCCACCAAAGCCTTCATGGCGAAACCATTCTGGGTACCGCAATCATCCTCGATCACCACCAGATCCTGAGTGACGTCCACCAGGCGCCGCGTCAGATAACCGGAATTGGCCGTCTTCAACGCCGTATCGGCCAAGCCCTTACGCGCACCGTGGGTCGAAATGAAGTACTGCAGAACGTTGAGACCCTCGCGGAAGTTGGAGGTAATCGGGGTTTCGATGATCGAGCCGTCCGGCTTGGCCATCAAGCCACGCATACCGGCCAATTGGCGAATCTGGGCTGCGGAGCCCCGCGCGCCGGAGTCTGCCATCATGTAAATGGAATTGAAGGACTCCTGGCTGACCTGTTTGCCATCGAGCCCCGTAACTACCTCGTGCGCAAGTTGATCCATCATGGCCTTGGCCACTTGGTCGCCGGCCCGGCCCCAGATGTCCACCACCTTGTTGTAGCGTTCGCCGACCGTGACGAGACCGGAGGTGTATTGCTTCTCGATTTCCTTGACCTCGGCTTCTGCCGCCGCGATCAGGCTGTGCTTCTGCGTCGGTACCAGCATGTCATCGACACAGATCGAAATACCCGCGCGGGTAGCCAGGCGGAATCCGGCTTGCATCAACTTGTCGGCGAAAACCACGGTTTCCTTGAGGCCACAACGACGGAAGCTCTCGTCGATCAGCTTGGAAATTTCCTTTTTCTTGAGCGGCTTGTCGATCACCTTGAAAGGCAGCCCGCGCGGCAGGATTTCCGACAGCAGGGCACGGCCCGCGGTAGTCGAGTAGCGCGTAATCTTCTCCTGCCACTGCTTGTCCGCATCGAGTTCGTATTCGCGAATGCGCACTGCAATACGCGCATGCAGGTCGATCTGCCGCGAGTCGACCGCACGCGTGATTTCGGCGATATCAGCGAACATCATGCCGTTACCGCGGGCCGAAACATTCTCGCGCGTGGCGTAGTAGAGACCCAGCACGACGTCCTGTGAGGGCACGATGATCGGTTGGCCGTTGGCCGGCGACAGGACGTTGTTCGAGGCCAGCATCAGCGTGCGGGCTTCCATCTGCGCTTCGAGAGAAAGCGGGATGTGCACCGCCATCTGGTCACCGTCGAAGTCGGCGTTGAATGCCACGCAGACCAGCGGATGCAACTGAATCGCCTTGCCCTCGATCAGCGTCGGTTCGAAGGCCTGAATGCCAAGGCGGTGCAGCGTCGGGGCGCGGTTCAGCATGACCGGATGTTCGCGAATGACTTCTTCGAGAATGTCCCAGACCACCGGGGTTTCGGCTTCAACTTCCTTCTTCGCGGCCTTGATGGTGCTGGCGATACCCATCTTTTCGAGACGCTCGAAAATGAAGGGCTTGAACAGCTCGAGCGCCATCTTCTTCGGCAAGCCGCACTGGTGCAGTTTGAGCTGCGGACCGACCACAATGACGGAGCGGCCGGAATAGTCAACACGCTTGCCCAGCAGGTTCTGACGGAAGCGACCGCCCTTGCCCTTGATCATGTCGGCCAGCGACTTCAGCGGACGCTTGTTGGCGCCGGTCATTGCCTTGCCACGACGACCGTTGTCGAGCAAGGAGTCGACGGCCTCCTGCAGCATGCGCTTTTCGTTGCGGACAATGATGTCCGGCGCCTTGAGTTCCAGCAGGCGCTTGAGGCGGTTGTTGCGGTTGATGACGCGACGATACAGATCGTTCAGATCGGATGTGGCAAAACGCCCGCCATCGAGCGGAACCAAAGGGCGCAAATCCGGCGGCAGCACCGGCAGCACTTCGAGAATCATCCACTCCGGCTTGATACCCGATTGCTGGAAGCCCTCGAGAACCTTGAGTCGCTTGGAAATCTTCTTGCTCTTCGCCTCGGACCCGGTAGTTTCCAGTTCCTGGCGCAGGGTCTCGACCTGACGGTTAAGATCGAGGGTGCGCAACAGTTCGCGCACGCCCTCGGCACCCATCACGGCAGTGAAATCGTCGCCGTATTCCTCGACCTTGGCCAGGTAATCATCTTCCGTCAGCAGTTGCGCGCGATTGAGCGGGGTCATTCCCGGATCCACGACTACAAAGGCTTCGAAATACAGGACACGTTCAATGTCCCGCAGCGTCATGTCGAGCACCATGCCAAGACGGCTCGGCAGGCTCTTCAGAAACCAGATATGCGCGGTCGGCGAAGCCAGTTCGATGTGGCCCATGCGTTCGCGACGCACCTTCGACTGAGTGACTTCCACGCCGCACTTTTCGCAGATCACGCCACGGTGCTTCAGGCGCTTGTACTTGCCGCAGAGACACTCGTAGTCCTTGACCGGGCCAAAGATCTTGGCGCAGAAAAGGCCATCGCGTTCCGGCTTGAAGGTGCGGTAATTGATGGTCTCCGGCTTCTTGACTTCTCCGTAGGACCAGGAACGAATCTTGTCGGGGGAAGCCAGACCGATCGTGATCGCGTCGAATTCCTCTTCGGCCGCCAGGTTCTGCTTGAACAGGTCTGCAAACAGGCTTTTCATGTGTATTTTCTCCTAGGGGCTTTGGCGGCTCAGTAACGCTCGAGATCGATGTCGATTGCCAGCGAACGGATTTCCTTGACCAGCACGTTGAACGATTCCGGCATGCCGGCATCGATCTTGTGCTCGCCCTTGACGATGTTTTCGTACACCTTGGTGCGACCATTGACGTCGTCGGATTTGACGGTAAGCATTTCCTGCAACACGTAGGCAGCGCCGTAAGCTTCGAGTGCCCAGACTTCCATTTCGCCGAAGCGCTGGCCACCGAACTGCGCCTTGCCGCCCAAAGGCTGCTGGGTAACGAGACTGTACGGGCCGGTGGAACGGGCATGCATCTTGTCGTCCACCAGGTGATGCAGCTTCAGCACATGCATGTAGCCGACCGTGACCTGACGCTCGAAAGACTCGCCGGTGCGACCGTCATAGAGGTCAACCTGCCCGTTGCTGGGCAAGCCGGCGAGTTCCAGCATGGCCTTGATCTCAGCCTCGTTGGCACCGTCGAACACCGGAGTGGCGAAGGGCACACCGCCTTGCAAATTGCCAGCAAGCTCCACCACCTCCTTGTCGGTCAGGCTGTCGATGTCCTCGCCGCGCCCCGAATTGTTGTAGATCTTGTTCAGCAGCTTGCGGATATCAGCTGCGGCTGCCTGCTTCCTCAGCATCTCATCGATCTTCTGTCCAAGGCCCTTGGCTGCCCAGCCGAGGTGCGTTTCCAGAATCTGGCCGATATTCATCCGCGAGGGAACGCCAAGCGGGTTGAGCACGATATCCATCGGCGTGCCGTCGGCCATGTGCGGCATGTCCTCGATCGGAACGATCTTGGAGACCACGCCCTTGTTGCCGTGACGGCCGGCCATCTTGTCGCCGGGTTGCAGGCGACGCTTGACGGCGAGATAGACCTTGACCATCTTCTGCACGCCTGGCGGCAACTCGTCGCCTTGGGTCAGTTTCTTCCGCTTTGCCTCGAAAGCGACGTCAAAGTCCTTGCGGGTCTGCTCGACGCTGTCGCGCAGATTTTCGAGTTGCTGCTGGGCATCTTCATCGACCAGCGAAATGTCAAACCAGTGGTAATGCTCGACTGATTCGAGATAGGCCTTGGTGATCTTGGTGCCCTTGACCAGCTTCTTGGGTCCCTTGGCGGCAACCTTGTTGATCAGCAGCTTCTCGATCCGGGCGAAGGTGTCGCGCTCGACGATTCGCATCTGGTCGGCCAAATCCTGCTTGTAGCCCTTCAGCATGTCGTCGATGATCGACTGGGCGCGCTTATCGCGTTCGATGCCTTCCCGGGTAAACACTTGAACATCGATCACCGTGCCGATCATGCCGGACGGCACGCGCAGCGAGGTGTCCTTCACGTCGGAAGCCTTCTCGCCGAAGATCGCGCGCAGCAGCTTTTCTTCCGGAGTCAGCTGCGTCTCGCCCTTCGGCGTAACCTTGCCGACCAGCACGTCACCCGCTTCGACTTCAGCACCGATGTATACGATGCCCGACTCGTCGAGGCGCCCGAGTTGGGACTCGCCGAGCGTGGCGATATCGCGCGTAATTTCCTCGGCACCGAGCTTGGTGTCGCGTGCGACGACAGTCAGTTCCTCGATATGGATCGAGGTGAAACGGTCATGGGCTACCACGCGCTCCGAAATCAGGATCGAGTCCTCGAAGTTGTAGCCGTTCCAGGGCATGAAGGCCACCAGCATGTTCTGACCCAGCGCCAGCTCGCCCAGATCGGTTGAGGCGCCGTCGGCCACGACATCGCCCTTGGCGATCAGGTCACCGACCTTGACGACGGGCCGCTGGTTGATGTTGGTGTTCTGGTTGGAACGGGTGTACTTGATCAGGTTGTAGATATCGACACCGACCTCGCCCGACACCGTTTCCGCGTCGTTCACGCGCACCACGATGCGGTTCGCGTCGACATAGTCCACGACGCCGCCGCGCAGGGCTTGCACCGCCGTGCCAGAGTCAACCGCAACAGTGCGTTCGATGCCGGTACCGACCAAAGCCTTTTCCGGACGCAGGCAGGGGACCGCCTGACGCTGCATGTTGGCGCCCATCAATGCACGGTTGGCGTCGTCGTGCTCGAGGAAGGGGATCAGCGAGGCAGCAACGGAGACAATCTGGCTTGGCGCCACGTCCATGTACTGGACTTCGGGCGGCTCCTTCAATTCGAACTCACCCTTGAAACGGCAGGACACCAGAGCGTCGCTGAGCTTGCCCTTCTTGTCCAGTTGGGCATTGGCTTGGGCGATAACGTACTTGCCTTCCTCGATCGCCGAGAGATACTCGATCTCATCGGTGACGTGGCTGTTCCCCACCTTGCGATAAGGCGTTTCCATGAAACCATACTCGTTGGTGCGCGCATACAGCGCCAGCGAGTTGATCAGGCCGATGTTCGGACCTTCCGGCGTTTCGATCGGGCAGACACGGCCGTAATGGGTCGGGTGCACGTCGCGCACCTCGAAACCGGCACGCTCGCGGGTCAAGCCGCCCGGGCCAAGGGCCGAGACGCGCCGCTTGTGCGTGATCTCCGACAACGGGTTGGTCTGGTCCATGAACTGCGAAAGCTGGCTCGAACCGAAAAACTCCTTGATCGCTGCCGAAATGGGCTTGGCGTTGATCAGGTCGTGCGGCATCAGGTTGTCGCTTTCAGCCTGGTTCAAACGCTCCTTGACGGCGCGTTCGACACGCACCAAACCGGCGCGGAACTGGTTTTCGGCCAGTTCGCCAACCGAGCGCACCCGACGATTGCCGAGGTGATCGATGTCATCCACCTCGCCACGTCCGTTGCGCAGCTCGACAAGAATGCGGACAACATCGACGATATCGTCGTTCGACAGCGTGCCCGCACCTTCGATTTCATCGCGGCCGACACGACGATTGAATTTCATGCGGCCAACGGCGGAGAGGTCATAGCGCTCGTCCGAGTAGAACAGGCCGTGGAACAGGTTTTCAACGGCGTCTTCCGTCGGCGGCTCACCGGGACGCATCATCCGGTAAATGGCCACGCGTGCGGCCCACTGATCGGCGGTCTCGTCGATACGCAGCGTCGAGGAGATATAGGCGCCGCGATCCAGGTCATTCACGTACAACGTCTGAATCTGCTCGACACCTCCGGCTGCCAGTTTGCCCAGCAAGTCCTCGGTGATCTCGTCGTTGGCATTGGCCAGCACTTCGCCGGTCTCGGCGTTGATGATGTTATGCGCGAGGACCCGACCCATCATGAACTCGTCGGGCACCAGGATTTTCTTGATGCCGGCCTCGGCCATTTCGCGGATGTGCTTGACTGTGATGCGCTTGTCCTTGGCGACGATGAGCTTGCCGGCCTTGTCGAGAATGTCGAACTTCGCCACTTCGCCGCGCAGTCGTTCCGGCACCACTTCGAACGAGATGCCCTTTTTCGAGAAATGAAAGGTATCGAATTCGAAGAATGTCGCGAGGATCTGCTCGTGCGTCATGCCGATCGACTTGAGCAGGATCGTCACCGGCATCTTGCGGCGACGGTCGATGCGGAAGTAAAGGATGTCCTTCGGATCGAATTCGAAGTCGAGCCACGAGCCGCGATAGGGAATGATCCGCGCCGAGAACAGCAGTTTGCCGGAGCTGTGGGTCTTGCCCTTGTCGTGCTCGAAGAAGACACCCGGCGAACGATGCAACTGGGAAACGATGACGCGCTCGGTACCGTTGATGACGAAAGAACCCGTCGTCGTCATCAGGGGAATTTCGCCCATGTACAAGGGCTGGTCTTCCTTGACTTCCTTAACCGCCTTGGTGTCGCGGTCGAGCAGTTCGAGGCGGACCTTGGCGCGCAGCGGACTGGCGAAGGTCAGGCCGCGTTGCTGGCATTCCTTGACGTCGAAAGTCGGCTCGCCCAGCATGAACTCGACAAAGTGCAGGCGTGCATTCCCCGAATGCGCAACGATCGGGAAGATCGACGTGAATGCAGCCTGGAGGCCTTCGTTGCGGCGCTGCGCCGGCGGCACGTCGGCCTGCAGGAAGCGCGTGTAGGACTCGATCTGCGTCGCCAGCAGAAAAGGCACGTCGAGGACGTTGGCCCGCTTTGCAAAGCTCTTGCGAATGCGCTTTTTTTCGGTATAGGAATACGCCATGGTGGCTCCGTTCAGGATTCAGACGTCGAAGGTCAAAAGACAGGGCTGAAGCACAATGGTTCAGCACTCTCGTGTAACCCCCGGATCAGCTACAAAGGGGTGAAACTCGACAGGTACAACACACTTCTGTTTCCACAAGGACCAATAGCGGGTTGGCGGCAAGGCCGCCAACCCGCGATCGAATCGCGATTACTTGACTTCGACCTTGGCACCCGCCTCCTCAAGTTGCTTCTTGAGAGCTTCTGCATCAGCCTTGGAAATGCCTTCCTTGACGGCCTTCGGCGCACCGTCAACCAGATCCTTGGCTTCCTTGAGGCCGAGGCCGGTAGCAGCACGCACGACCTTGATGGCTTCGACCTTCTTTTCGCCCGCAGCCAGCAGCATCACGGTGAATTCGGTCTGCTCTTCCGCAGCAGCGGCACCACCGCCGGCAGCGGGGGCGGCTACGGCGACAGCAGCGGCAGCGGCGGAAACGCCAAACTTCTCTTCCATTTCCTTGATCAGCTCGGAAAGTTCGAGAACGGTCATGCCAGCGATGGCATCGAGAATTTCAGATTTGCTTACAGCCATGATTACAACTCCTGAATGAATGTTTGGTTCAATGAAAAACGATTACGCGGTCTCTTTGGCGTCGCGCACGGCGGCGAGGCCCCGGACGAACTTCGTCGGGACTTCGTTCAAAGTGCGGACAAACTGGGTGATCGGTGCCTGCATGGTGCCGAGAAGCTTGGACAACAACTCCTCGCGGCTCGGCATCGTCGCCAGCGCCTTGACACCAGCCACGTCCATGACGTAGTTGGGCATTGCGCCGATTTTGATGGCGAGCTTGTCATTACCCTTGGCGAAGTCGTTGAGCAGCTTGGCAGCGGCCACCGGATCCCTGGAAATTCCATAGATCAGGGGGCCAACCAGCTTCGCAGACAGGCCTTCGAACGGCGTGCCGGCAATGGCGCGACGAACCAGGGTATTCTTTACTACACGCAGGTACACACCGTTCTTGCGTGCGTTGGCACGCAATGCGGTGAGATCAACCACTCCGAGACCACGGTACTCTGCGACGATGATCGACTGGGCATTCGCAACTTCCGCGGACACTTCGGCAACTACCGTCTTCTTGTCGTCAAGATTGAGACTCACGGTCAACTCCTAGTCAAACCCCAGCGCCGAAAAGTCGGCGCTGGCGATACGGCGACCTTCATTCAGGAACCGAAATTCCATCATCGGGTAACGCCATCTACGCCGGCAGCTGCGACGCTGTTCCGTCGCCAGCATTTAAGTCCTCACGGACACCTGCGGTCTTTGATAACCTGCCGCGCCTTTCGCCAGACAGCACGAGCGACGCAACAGCCCAAAGTTCTTTCTATGCTTATGCCGCCAGGCTGGCCTGGTCGACGCGAACGCCGGCGCCCATGGTGCTGGACAGCGACACTTTTTTCAGATAATGACCCTTGGATGCGGCGGGCTTGGCCTTCTGCAGTGCATCGATCAGGGCTGCAAGGTTGGTCTGCAGGGCCTCCACGCTGAACGACGCGCGGCCGATCGTGCAATGAATGATGCCGGCCTTGTCGGTGCGGTACTGCACCTGACCGGCCTTGGCGTTCTTCACTGCCGTGGTCACGTCCATGGTCACCGTACCGACCTTCGGGTTCGGCATCAGGCCACGCGGACCCAGAATCTGACCCAGGGCACCGACCACCTTCATCGCATCCGGGGTCGCGATCACGATGTCGAAATTCATGTTGCCGGCTTTGACTTCGGCGGCCAGGTCATCGAAGCCGACCACATCGGCACCTGCGGCGCGGGCCGCTTCGGCCTTCTCGCCCTGGGCGAACACGGCGACGCGAACGGTCTTGCCGGTACCGGAAGGCAGCACGACGGAACCGCGGACCAATTGATCGGACTTCTTGGCGTCAATGCCGAGGTTCACGGAGACGTCGATCGACTCATCGAACTTGGCGGTCGCGCATTCCTTCACCAGGCTCAGCGCATCGCTGACGGGATAGGCTTTACTGCGGTCGACCTTGGCGAGTACCGCTTGCACGCGCTTGGATGTCTTTGCCATGATTACAGGCCCTCCACGGTAATGCCCATGCTGCGAGCAGAGCCCGCGATGGTGCGCACGGCAGCTTCGAGATCGGCAGCCGTCAAGTCTTTCATCTTGGCCTTGGCGATTTCCTCGGCCTGCGCCTTGGTGATCGAACCAACCTTGTCCGTATGGGGCTTCGGCGAGCCCTTTTGAATTCCAGCCGCCTTCTTGATCAGAATCGTCGCCGGCGGCGTCTTCATGATGAAGGTGAAGCTCTTGTCCGCGAATGCGGTAATCACCACGGGAATCGGCAGACCGGGCTCGAGGCCTTGCGTCTGGGCGTTGAACGCCTTGCAGAATTCCATGATGTTGAGGCCGCGCTGGCCCAACGCCGGCCCGATGGGAGGCGAGGGATTAGCCTTGCCGGCCGGCACTTGCAGCTTGATGTAGCCGATTATCTTCTTTGCCATGATGGCTCCTATCTACGTGAGTCCTAGCGCGCGGTCGGCAAGCCTACTGGCGCTCCTCTTGCCGCGGAAACCGCCGCGGCGCCGGTAAAAATCTATGCCTTCTCGACCTGGGCAAACT
>JBAZOF010000052.1:0-14204 GCA_041648855.1 Sulfuritalea sp.
AGACGGTTTACGCTCGCGAGAAAGGTTCGGTCGCGGCACCCACTGCGGGTTTGCACTTCGATCAGGACGTGCTGGCGACGTTGCGCGAAATGGGTGTCGACATCGCCTATGTCACTCTGCACGTGGGCGCCGGAACCTTCCAGCCGGTGCGTACCAGCGATCTCGCGGAGCATCGCATGCATACCGAGCGCTACGTGGTGCCGCAAGCGACCGCCGATGCCATTGCCGCGGCCCGGGCACGCGGCGGGCGCGTCGTGGCCGTCGGCACCACTTCCCTGCGCACATTGGAATCGGCGGCGCTGGAAGGGGCTTTGAAAGTCGGCGCTGGCGAGACGGCGCTGTTCGTCACACCGGGCTTCGAGTTTCGCGTGGCAGACATGCTGATCACCAATTTTCATCTTCCCAAGTCCACGCTGCTGATGCTGGTGTCGGCGTTCTGCGGCCTGGAAGATATTCGTGCCGCCTATCGTCATGCGATTGCCGCGCGCTATCGTTTCTTCAGCTATGGCGACGCCATGTTGCTGCATAGAAGGTCACCGGAATGAACTTCGAACTGCTCGCCACCGACGGCGTAGCGCGACGCGGATTGCTGACGCTGGCCCACGGCGTGGCGCCAACGCCGACTTTCATGCCGGTCGGCACCTATGGCACGGTCAAGGCCATGGCGCCGGATGAGCTGGTCGGCATGGGCGCATCCATCGTGCTGGGCAATACCTTCCACCTCTGGTTGCGGCCGGGTCTGGAGGTGGTCGCGGCGCACGGTGGTCTGCACCGCTTCATGGGCTGGAACGGCCCGATCCTGACCGACTCGGGCGGCTTCCAGGTGTTCTCGCTGGGCGATCTGCGCAAGATCACCGAGGAGGGCGTGAGGTTCGCCTCGCCGATCAACGGCGACCGGTTGTTTCTGACGCCCGAAGAATCGATGCGCATCCAGCATGTGCTCAATTCCGACGTGGTGATGATCTTCGACGAATGCACGCCCTATCCGGCGGACCTTGTGACGGCGGCTGAATCGATGCGCCTCAGCCTGCGCTGGGCGCGACGCTCGCGCGACGAGCACAATCGTTTGCAAAACTCGCGGCTGCAGAATTCGAATGCCCTGTTCGGCATCGTGCAGGGCGGCATGCATGAGGCGCTGCGCGACGAATCGCTGGCGGCACTGGTCGATATCGGATTCGACGGCTTCGCCATCGGCGGCCTGTCGGTGGGCGAACCCAAGGAAGAAATGTCGCGCATCCTCGCCCATACCGCCCCTCGCCTGCCGCATGACAAGCCGCGCTACCTGATGGGTGTCGGCACCCCGGAAGACCTGGTGTACTCTGTGGGTCAAGGCATCGACATGTTCGACTGCGTGATGCCGACGCGCAATGCGCGCAACGGCTGGCTGTTCACGCGTCACGGCGACGTCAAGATCAAGAACGCGCAGCACAAGACCGATACCCGGCCGCTGGATGAAACCTGCGCCTGCTATACCTGCCGCAATTTCACCCGTGCCTACCTCCATCACTTGCATCGTGTCGGCGAGATTCTCGGGGCGCGGCTCAATACCATCCACAACCTGTTTTATTACCAGACGCTGATGGCGGAGATGCGTGCTGCCATCGAGCAGGGCGACTTCGCCGCTTTCTGTCTCCGTTTTAACCGGGGACGGGCGGGCGAGCAGGTATAATTCGCCGCTTATTTCCTGACATTCCTGGAGACTCACAGTGCTGATTTCAAATGCTTATGCGCAGGCGGCCGGTGCCGCTGCCGATCCGTCCGGTGGCCTGATGGGCATGTTGCCTATCCTGCTGATGTTTGTCGTGCTCTGGTTTGTCATGATCCGGCCGCAGATGAAGAAGGCCAAGGAGCAGCAGAAAATGGTCAGTGAACTGGCCAAGGGCGATGAAGTGATCACCCAGGGCGGAATCGCAGGGCGCATTGCCAAGGTCGGCGAAAACTACCTGAGCCTCGAAGTGGCGGAAGGCAAGGATGGCCCGGTGGTAATCACCGTGCAGAAGAACGCCGTGGGCGCATTGCTGCCCAAGGGTACGCTGAAAAACCTGTAATTTTCTGAAGGCCGGCTGCGACAACGCAGGCCGGCCACCATGCCATGAATCGCTACCCCCTCTGGAAGAACGCCACGGTGTTGATCGCCTTGGTGCTCGGACTGCTCTACACCCTGCCCAACTTTTTCGGCGAGGCGCCGGCCGTGCAGGTGGCCAGCGTCAAGTCCACGCACAAGGTTGACGCCAAGCTCATGGCCCAGGTGGCAGACGTGCTCAAGGCGGCAGCCGTCGTCCCGCAAGGCATCGTGCTCGATCTGAACAGCGTGCGCGTGCGGCTGGCCGATACCGACACCCAGCTCAAGGCGAAGGACGTCATCGAGAAGGCGCTGAATCCTGTTGCGGCGGACGCGACTTACAGCGTTGCGCTGAACCTGGTGTCGAATTCGCCCAATTGGCTGACCTCGATCCATGCCCTTCCGATGTATCTCGGCCTCGATCTGCGCGGCGGCGTGCATTTCCTGCTGCAGGTGGACATGAAGGGGGCACTGACCAAGCGCCTCGATTCGATCGGCGCCGATTTGCGCAGCCTGATGCGCGACAAGAACATCCGTCACGGCGGCATCAGCCGCGAAGGACAGAACGTGACGATTCGCTTCCGCGAAGCAGACACCCGCGACAAGGCACGCGTTGCCCTGGCCGATACCCAGCCCGACCTGCTGCTGGTTGATGCGCAGGATGGTCCGGATCTCAAGCTGGTGGCGACCCTCAAGCCCGAGGCGCAAAAGCGCATCCAGGAATACGCGGTCAAGCAGAACATCACCACCCTGCACAACCGCATCAACGAACTCGGTGTCGCCGAGCCGGTGATTCAGCAACAGGGCGCCGATCGCATCGTGGTGCAATTGCCGGGAGTGCAGGACACGGCCAAGGCCAAGGACATCCTCGGTCGCACGGCAACGCTGGAAGTGCGCATGGTCGATGATGAAGCCAGCGCCAATCCGAGCGTCATGGAGCAGGCGGCGCGCGGTCAGCCGCCACCCGGCACTGAATACTATGTCGAGCGCGGAGGCCGCGGGCTGCTGGTGAAGAAGCAGGTGGTGCTGACCGGCGAGCGCCTGACCGATGCCCAGCCCGGCTTCGACAACCAGACCCATGAAGCGGCAGTCCATTTGTCCCTCGATTCGGCCGGCGCACGCATCTTCAAGGACGTGACGCGCGAGAGCGTGGGCAAGCGCATGGCCATTCTGCTGATCGAAAAGGGCAAGGGCGAGGTGGTCACCGCCCCGGTTATCCGCACCGAGATCGGCGGTGGTCGCGTGCAGATTTCGGGTCGCATGAGCACCATGGAAGCCAACGATGTGGCGCTGCTGCTGCGCGCCGGGTCGCTTGCGGCGCCAATGGAGATCATCGAGGAGCGCACCATCGGCCCCAGCCTGGGTGCCGACAACATCAAGAAGGGCTTCAATTCGACCTTGGGAGGCTTTGCCGCCATCGCCGTCTTCATGATGGCCTACTATCTGCTGTTTGGCGCGGTTTCGGTGTTGGCGCTGTCGGCCAACATGCTGCTGCTGGTGGCGCTGCTGTCGCTGCTGCAGGCCACCCTGACCTTGCCTGGCATCGCCGCCATTGCCCTGGCGCTGGGCATGGCGATCGACTCGAACGTGCTGATCAACGAACGGGTGCGAGAGGAACTGCGCAATGGCAGCACGCCGCAGGCCGCCATCACAGCGGGCTATGAGCGCGCCTGGGCGACGATTCTCGATTCCAACGTGACCACGCTGATCGTCGGCGTCGCGCTGCTGATCTTCGGTTCCGGTCCGGTGCGCGGCTTTGCGGTGGTGCATTGCCTCGGCATTCTTACCTCGCTCTTCAGTTCGGTGATCATTTCGCGCGCCGCGGTCAATCTGATCTACGGCCGCCGCCGCAAACTCGACAGCCTCAGCATCGGCCAGATATGGAAACCCGGCCTCAGCACCAAATAAGGGTATAGCGATGGAATTCTTCCGCATCAGAAAAGATATCCCGTTCATGCGCCATGCGCTGGTGTTCAACGTCATATCGTTGGTCACCTTCCTGCTGGCGGTGTTCTTCCTGGTCAACAAGGGGCTGCACTTCTCGATCGAGTTCACCGGCGGCACCTTGCTTGAAGTGAGTTATGCGCAGGCGCCCGATCTCGACAAGCTGCGCAAGCAGATGGAGGCCGACGGCTTTACCGATACCCAGGTGCAAAATTTCGGCTCGTCGCGAGACGTGTTGATCCGCGTCCCGTTGTCGAAGGATGCGGAAACGTCCAAGGTCGGCGAGCGCGTCATGGCCTCGTTGGCGAAAGTCGGCGCTGGCGGTACGGCGGCCAGTCCGGCCGATGCCCCGACCCTGAAGCGCGTCGAGTTCGTCGGTCCGCAGGTGGGCAAGGAACTCGCATCCGACGGGGCCTTGGCACTGTTGCTGGTCGTCTGCGGCATCGTGCTCTACCTGGCGATGCGTTTCGAATGGCGCTTCGCGGTGTCGGCCATCATCGCCAACATGCACGACGTGGTGATCATTCTCGGCTGCTTCGCGCTGTTCCAGTGGGAGTTTTCCCTGCCGGTACTGGCGGCCATATTGGCGGTGCTGGGCTACTCGGTCAATGAGTCGGTGGTGGTGTTCGACCGGGTGCGCGAAACCTTCAAGAAGAAGCGCGGCATGACGACGCCGCAGGTGCTCGACCACGCCATTACCAGCACGATCTCGCGCACCATCATCACCCACGGCTGCACCCAGATGATGGTCACGTCGATGCTGATCTTCGGCGGCCCCGCACTGCATTACTTCGCGCTGGCGCTGACCATCGGCATCCTGTTCGGCATCTATTCGTCGGTTCTCGTCGCCAGCCCGTTGGTAATGTGGATGGGTGTTTCCCGCGAGCAGTTCATCCAGGTCAAGGTCGAAAAGCAGGAAGCCGTCGTCTGACGGCAACGGCGTTCGCCGCGGACCCTTCGCCGGGAGGCTAGTCCGGCCCGACGGCGAAGACGTGCTTGACCCTCAGCGTAGCGTGCTTCCCGGCAACCATGTCCAGCAAGCGGTCGATGTTGGGGTGCTTGCCGGGGTTCTGTCGCGCGTCCTCGGTGTGCTCGGCATAGAGTTCCAGCCCCTTCCTCGCGGCCTCGACCGTGATGGCACCGTAGATTTGTCCGAGATGGTTGTAGATCGACAGCGAGCCGACTTGTCCCGGCTTGTTTTCTATCGTGGCGGCAACGGCGCCTTCGCTGTCCAGCAACTGGATTGCCGCCAGGTGCGAGATGCGCGGCAGTTGTTTGAGGTTTTCGGCGAAAGCCATCTCAAATCCGCTTCGCCAGTTCAGCCGCCTTCCCGATGTAGGAGGCGGGCGTCATATCCAGCAGACGTTGGCGGTCGCCTTCCGGCAGCGGCAGTTTCGCGATGAACTGGCGCAAGGCGTCCTTCTCGATGCCCTTGCCGCGGGTCAATTCCTTGAGCTGCTCATAGGGGTTGGGAACGCCGAAGCGGCGCATCACCGTCTGCACTGGCTCGGCCAGTACTTCCCATGCCTCGTCGAGATCCACGGCCATTCGTTGCGGATTTGCCTCGAGCTTGTTCAGACCGCGTACGGTTGAATCGAAGGCAAGCAGCGTATAGCCGAAAGCCACGCCCATGTTGCGCAGCACCGTGGAATCGGTCAGGTCGCGTTGCAGACGGGAAATCGGCAGCTTTTCGGCCAGGTGCCTCAGCACGGCATTGGCCAGGCCAAGATTGCCTTCGGAGTTCTCGAAGTCGATCGGATTGACCTTGTGCGGCATGGTCGACGAACCGATCTCGCCTTCCTTGAGCTTCTGCTTGAAGTAGCCCAGTGCGATGTACTGCCAGATGTCGCGGTCGGCATCGATCAGGATCGTGTTGGCGCGAGCCATGGCGTCGAACAGTTCGGCCATCGCATCGTGCGGTTCGATCTGGATGGTATAGGGATTGAACTCCAGCCCGAGCGACTCGATGAAGTTGCGGCTGAAGGCTTCCCAGTCGACCTCGGGGTAGGCCGACAAATGCGCGTTATAGTTGCCGACGGCGCCATTGAACTTGGCGGTGAGCGACACCGAATCAATTTGCCTGCGGCTGCGCATCAGGCGCGCCGCGATGTTGGCCATTTCCTTGCCCAGCGTCGTCGGCGTCGCCGGCTGGCCGTGCGTGCGGGCAAGCATCGGCAACTCAGCCAGTTGATGAGCCAGTTCGCGCAGACGTGCTATCAGGCGGTCAAGCTCCGGCAGCAAACTGCCGGCCACGGCATCCTTCAGCATCAGCGCATGCGACACGTTGTTGATGTCTTCGGAGGTGCAGCCGAAATGTATGAACTCGCTGACGCGCATCACCTCGGCATTGTCGGCCAGGCATTCCTTCAGCCAGTACTCCATGGCCTTGACATCATGATTGGTGCGCGCCTCGATGGCCTTGATGGCTTCCGCATCCGCGACCGAAAAATCAGCGACGACACGGTTCAGTCCGGCGATCGTGGTGTCCGAAAATGCCGGGCATTCGACGATTTCCCTGGCGGCGGCCAGCGCCTTGAGCCATTCGATTTCGACCCGAACGCGATTGCGTATGAGACCGTACTCTGAAAAATGGATGCGCAGGCTTTCGACCTTCGCGGCATAGCGCCCGTCAAGCGGCGAAAGTGCAGTGAGTGCGGTGAGTGTCATGACATTGGCGAGTAGAGGAAGTTGCGAGCAAAGCGCCGACAGGGTGCGAATTTTAGCACGCAGGTACTCGCTGCCTGATCGCGACGCCGCTGCCGGCGCGAGGCGCCATGGTATAGTTTTCCGGCCCCGAAGAACGGTGATTTGACCAAATGAAACTGATTGCTTCCCTCACCAGTCCCTATGTCCGCAAGATTCGCATCGTACTGGCGGAAAAGAAGATCGATTGCGACTTGGTTCTCGAATCGCCTTGGGTCGAAGGTAATCCCGTGTCGAAGTTCAATCCGCTGGGAAAGGTTCCCGTTCTGATTCTGGACGATGACAGCACCCTTTATGATTCCCGCGTAATTGCCGAGTACCTGGATACCGTGGCGCCGAACAATCGGCTGATTCCTGCGTCGGGGCGCGAACGGATCAGCGTCAAGCGCTGGGAGGCTCTGGCGGATGGCATCATGGATGCCGCGGTGGCGGCGTTCCTCGAATCGCGGCGGCCCGATGGAGAGCGCAGTCCGTCGTCGATTGAAAGGCAGCGCGGCAAGATCATGCGGGCGCTGCAGGCTATGTCCGATGAACTGGGAGAGCAGCCCTGGTGTCACGGCAACAGCCTGTCGCTGGCGGATATCGCTGTCGGATGCGCATTGGGCTATTTGTCCTTCCGGGTCCCCGACATCCGCTGGAACGAGCAATACGCCAATCTCGCGCAGCTGCATGAGAAGCTCATGCAGCGCCCCCCTTTTGCCGACACTGTGCCGCAGGCATAGTCAAGTTGGGGCCGCAGCGCCGGGCGCTGCTGAAGCTTGATTCTACTTCTCGTTTTTGGATTCGACCGTCGCACCTTCAAGGCGTGCGATCAGGCGCGGCAGCAGGTTCTTTTCGGCCTGCTCGGTGAGTTCTCCCATCAGTTGGTCCGCCAGTCCGTCCGTGACCTTGAGTACCGCGTGGGGCAGTTCCTGATCCAGCCAGCGTGAAAGCTCCTCGCGCAGTGCGTCGAGATGCTGCTGCATGTGCGGAGGCGCGGTGGCCAGTGCCGCTTCGTGTTCGGTGACGATCTCGGTGAGAACCGGCAAATCGTCCTCGGGCGGCATTGCTTCGGTGGTCGGTCCTGGCGAACCGGCTAAAAATACACGGGTGCGCCGAATCAGCGCATCGGCTTTGCGCAGGACGTCCGATGTGTCATCGTCTGCCATGTCTTATATCCCAGCCGAGATATCGCGAGCGTCCAGCGGATAGCCTCGTTCGCGATAGAAGCGGAAGCGCTCACGGCCGGATAACCGGTCGCCATCTTCGATGCTGACGATCTCGATCAGTTGCTGAAAACGGCTGAAACCCGGCGGGATCTCGTCCGACAGATTCAACAGGCAGCCGTCGTGCGGCGGATTGTCGAGTTCGGATGCAATGAGGATCGGAGTCTCTGCGGCCAGCTTGTCCGCAGCCTTGCAATGGGGCGTGAAACCGGTGGCCGGGTATGTCCACAACAAACGGTCCAGCTGTTCGCTGCGCTCGCCGGCCGGTGCATAGACCAGCACCCGGGTGCCTTCGCGGGTGGCGCTTCCAAGCCATGCGGCGACCGCCCGGAGTCGATCCTGCGCGCCATGGAGAAAGGTGATTTGCGTCATCCCCGCTTGCGCTTGTCGGTCGGTTTCGGGGCGCGACTGGCGCGATCCATCAGGAAATGGGAGAGCAAGGGGACCGGTCGACCGGTTGCCCCCTTCTCCTTGCCGGATCGCCAGGCAGTGCCGGCGATGTCGAGGTGCGCCCAGCGGTACTTGTCTGCAAAACGGGAGAGGAAGCATGCCGCGGTGATGGTGCCGGCCGGGCGACCGCCGATGTTCGCCATGTCGGCGAAGTTGCTTTTCAGTTGTTCCTGATAGTCATCCCACAGCGGCAGTTGCCAGGCACGGTCATAGGATTCGTGGCCAGCGTCGGTCAATTCCTTTGCCAGTCCTTCGTTGTTGGCTAGCAGGCCGGTAGCTACGTGGCCGAGCGCGATGACGCATGCGCCCGTCAGCGTGGCAATGTCAACCACGCATTCCGGTTCGAAGCGCTCGACATAAGTCAGCGCGTCGCAAAGTATCAGCCGCCCCTCGGCATCGGTGTTGAGGATCTCGACGGTCTGGCCGGACATCGAAGAGATCACGTCCCCCGGCTTTGTGGCCGCGCCTCCCGGCATGTTTTCCGTGGATGGAATGACGCCGACGACGTTGAGCGGCAGCTTCATCAGCGCCGCCGCCTTGAGCGTGCCCAATACGCTGGCGGCGCCGCACATGTCATATTTCATTTCGTCCATTTCCGCTCCTGGCTTGAGCGAAATCCCGCCGGAATCGAAGGTGATACCCTTGCCGACCAGTACCACCGGCTTTGCTCCGGCAACACCGCCTGCATGGCGCAGGACGATGAATTTTGGCGGTTCATGCGATCCGCGGGCGACGGAAAGCAGGGTGTTCATTCCGAGCTTTTCCATGTCGACGCGGTCGAGAATGTCGACGCCAAGGCCGTGTGCTTTTGCGAGTTGCTTTGCCTGATCAGCGAGATAGGTCGGCGTGCAGATGTTGCCCGGCAGATTGCCAAGATCCTTTGCAAGTGCCATTCCCGAGGCAATCGCCAATCCTTGGGTCAAAGCCGTTTCAGCTGTGGCAAGCTCGTTGCGACGGGTGACGCAGAATGTCAGTTTCCGCAGCGGACGCCGGACTTCGTCCTTCTTCGACTTGAGGCGATCGAAGCGATAGAGGGTTTCCTGTACCACGAGCGCCGCCTGCCTGATCTTCCAGGCAACATCGCGCTTCTTCAGGGGGAGTTCCGTCAAATAGACCGTGCCGTCGAAGCCGCCGGTTTCATTGAGCTGGCGGACAGCTGTCGCCAACGCCGCGCGGTATTCCTTTTCCCGGAATTCCCTTTCCTTGCCGAGTCCTACGAGCAGGATGCGGTCCGCCTCTACGCCCGAAACGCCATGCAGCAACAGGCTGGTGCCGGCCTTGCCCTCCATGTCGCCCCGACGCAGGATGTCGCTGAGAAACTGATCGGCGGCGTTGTCGATCACCTCCGCAGCCGCGGACAGCTTTCTCGGTTCGAAAATGCCAACCACGACGCAAGCGCTGCGCTGCTTTTCCGGGCTTCCGCTTTTTATGCTAAATTCCAAAATATCTCCTCGGGGACTATGGGAATTCGGGGAAATTGTTCTGTTTTGAATGATTTCTCCTGCTAGTGCGATTATTCCCCAAGTTTTCACCAAAAGTCAAAGCAGAAGCTCTCCTACACCATGATTTTTCAACGCGCCGCAATTCGGGAGTTCACCCATACTGCGGCGGGGGTTTTCGTGGCGCTCTTCGCGATTTTGATGACTACTCAGCTGATTCGTCTTCTGGGCGACGCGGCGGGAGGGAAACTCGCATCTGAAGCTGTGATCGCTCTCTTGGGCTTTCGCGCCATCAGCTATCTGCCGGTGCTGCTTTCCTTGACTCTCTTCGTTGCCGTACTGATGACCCTGTCGCGCTGGTATCGCGATTCCGAAATGGTTGTCTGGCTGGCATCAGGCCTTCCTTTGACCGCGTGGGTCAAGCCGGTGTTGAAGTTTGTCGGGCCGCCCGTGGTGGTGATAGCGGTGCTATCGCTGCTGTTGGCCCCGTGGGCGACGCAGAAGAGCGAGACCTACCGTCAGAGCATGGATCAGCGCGACGACGTCGCCCGCGTGTCGCCAGGCACATTCAATGAGTCGAGCGCGGCTGACCGCGTATTCTTCGTCGAGAGCATCGCGGGTCAGGATGGCAAGGTGAAGAACGTTTTCATCAGCTCCATTCAGCAGGGCAGGCTAGGCGTGATGGCAACGGCGCAAGGTCATACGGAGACCGTGCCCAATGGAGATCGTTTCCTTGTTCTCGATCAGGGGCGACGCTACGAAGGTACCGCGGGAACGGCGGAGTATCGCGTGATGGAGTTTGATCGCTACGCCTTGCGCATCGAAACCAAGGAAGCCCGCGGCTTCGAGGATTCGCCACGCACCAAGCCGGTATGGGAGCTTGTGCGCGATCCCCAGCCGGCAAATCTGGCTGAACTCCTTTGGCGTCTCGGGCTGCCTCTTGCCGCGCTGAACCTGGCCGTGCTGGCAATACCCCTGGCCTTCGTCAATCCGCGTGCGGGGCGTACCAACAACCTTGTCTTCGCTTTGCTTACCTACATGATTTACAGCAATTTGCTTAGTGTCAGTCAGGCATGGGTCGCGCAAGGAAAGCTGCGTTTCGAGATCGGCGTCTGGGCAGTGCACGTCGGTATGTTCCTGCTTCTGATCATCCTTTTTTATCGGCGGCAGAATCCCCTGGCGTGGGGAAAGCTACGGTGGCGCTGAAGATATACGAGCGCCATCTGGCGCGCGAAATCTATGCGTCCACGGGACTTGTACTGCTGGCCTTCCTGATGCTTTTTGCTTTCTTCGATCTGATCCATCAGCTTGAAAGCATAGGCAAGGGTGGTTATCAGCTTCAACATGCGCTTGGCTATGTAGCACTGACCTTGCCCGGGCGCTTGTATGAGCTGTTCCCGATCGGCGTTTTGATCGGCACCCTCTACGCGTTGACGCTTCTCGCTCGCCACTCCGAAATCACGGTGTTGCGCGCGGCCGGCCTCTCCACCGGGGATCTGTTGTTTACGTTGGCCAAGATAGGGCTCGTGTTTGCCGTCTTGACGCTGTTGGTAGGCGAACTTGTTGCTCCTCCGGCTGAGCGGGCAGCCCAGCAACTCAGACTCAAGGCCATGGGGGCACTGGTTGCGCAGGAGTTTCGTTCCGGCCTTTGGGTGAGAGACGAGCGGTCGTTCGTGAATGTTCGCGAAGTACTTCCTGATGCCTCTCTTCAGAACGTTCGCGTATTCGAGTTCGATGAGAGGTTTCAATTACAGTCGATCAGCCAAGCCGAACGCGGCCGCTACATCAATGCCGGAACCTGGTCGCTGGAAGGTGTGGTTCGCACCGTGTTTTCGGGCGATACGGCACATGTGGAGCGATATGGCCAAATCACCTGGAAATCAGCGCTCAATCCGGATCTGCTGGCAGTGCTGCTGGTGGTGCCGGAGCGCATGTCGCTGGTCAATCTTTACCTATTTGTGCGGCACTTGAGCGGAAACCAGCAAAAGACCGATCGCTACGATATCGCAATGTGGAAGAAGCTTATCTATCCATTGGCGACCCTGGTGATGATGGCGCTGGCACTGCCGTTTGCCTATATGCAGGATCGGATGGGAGCGGTCAGTATTCGGGTATTTGCCGGCATCATGCTCGGGATCGGTTTCCACATGCTGAACGGACTGTTTTCCAGCCTCGGCGTAATCAACAGCTGGCCTCCCTTCTTTTCTGCCATAACCCCAAGCGTGTTGTTCCTGATGACCGCCGCGGGGATGCTCTGGTGGGTCGAGCGGCGCTAATCGGTGTAGTTCGGCGCCTCTAAGTGCGCTTGAACACGATCCGCGTACCTGCCAGCCGATCATGAAGGAATTGGCGGTCGCGATCGAATAGTGCCCAGAGTACACCCACACCAAAATAGATGACGCTGGGCCAGGCCAAGACATAACGCAACGCCAGTCGACCCAAGGACGGTGGCTTCCCGCTCGGCGTCGACAGTCGGATCTTCCATGTCTGCATCGCCAAGGTCTGTCCCCCGTGATGCCAGTACCAGATGAAGTATGCACCGAGCACAACGAAAACGTGGCTGATCAATACCCAGCCCGGAAAAACGATGCTGAATCCCATCCCTATCGCAAGCTGGGGCAACAGGAAGGTCGCCGAGAGTACTCCCAGCAACAGCAGGCTTTCGTAGGCCATGCTGGCTATGCGGCGGCGCAAGCCGGGCAGTTGACCGTTAGATGTGGTCACTGGAGTCGACATGGCCGCCGATTAGCGTGCTGCGGCTTGGCCGACTGGGGCGATCGACGGCGGAGCGCTTGCTGCTGGCGGCGGTTTGGCAGCAACTGGCTGCTTTGAGGGGGCTGGGCGCGGAGTTCGTTTCTGGGTCGCCTCGGCCTTGAGCCGGGCTTTCTCCGGCTCGGGTAGGTCCTTGTATTCCTGCCACTTCTGTTTCACAGCATTTTTCTGCTCGGGAGGGGCTTTTTGCAGGGATTTGTACTTGTCCCGGGCCTGCTTGCGCTCATCTGGCGTCAATTTGGCCCAGTCAGTCATCCGGCGCTGCAAACGCGCCTGCTCTTCAGCGCTCAGGGACGGGTAACGCTGGGCGATTCCCAGCCATTTCTTTCGGTGGAATCCACTCATCTTGTCCCAATGGCTAGCCAATGGAGCAAGGGCACGCTTTTGCTCTACGCTCAGTTCAGTCCATGATGGCTGCGGGAGCGGAGGAAGGACGACTGCACGGCCCAGCGGAGAGGCCAGCCAGAGCGCTACTGCGAAGATGAGTCCGAAGCGCGCTCGAGCCATGCGTGGAAGCCTCGATCAAGATAGGCGGAAGGGGGAAGTTCGTCGACAAGGAGGGCGCTGTCGATTTCCTCGTATTCCTGAACCTGTTCAAAGGCGTTCCAGTAATAAGTACCCGTCGCGCCGACAGTCAGAGCCATTACCGCAAGCAGATTGCGGGCGCTGGAAAAAAACGCAAGCTCAACGCTATGCCCCATTCCCGCCAAGCGAAACCCCCGCACAGGCACTCGCTGACTATCCAAGGCTACTTGGCGAGCCTGATGAAGGCGCCCGGCGACTTCACGATCAAGGCCATCCAGACCTTGATTGAGAATCTGCCTTGCTTTATAGCCGAATTCGTTTTCGCCGTTCATAGCTCTATGCCTTTCGCCTTAAGTGCTGCGGCCAGAGTGTGAGTAGCGCGCGAGCAGTGCGTCTTCACGCTGCCTTCCGAACAACCCATCGCCGCCGCGGTTTCGGCAATATCCATTTCCTCCCAATAACGCATCAGGAAGGCTTCACGTTGACGTGGCGGGAGCTTCTCGATTTCTTTTTCAATGACAGCAAGGAGTTGCGCGCGCTCCAACTGGCGGTGTGGAGTCAACAAACCATCTGACTCACGCTCTCCCGCAAAAGTTTCAAGTGGATCAGCATCTTCGTCATCGCCGGGAGAAAGGGATGAAAGCAACGTTGTCCACAGGGATCTGACCTTGGACCGGCGATAGCAGTCCCGGATGGCGTTTTGCAGGATTCTCTGAAACAGCATCGGCCATTCGGCGGACGGGCGATCCCCATATTTTTCCGCGAGACGCATCATTGCGTCCTGAACGATGTCCAGGGCGGTTTCCTCGTTTCGAATGGCGAACATGGCCTGTTTGAAGGCGCGTCGCTCTACGCTGGCAAGAAAATCGGAAAGTTCGGTTCGGGAACTCAGGGGGTGGCTCCTGCCAGCTTTCAGCAGTTTTTCATTGCGAAGGGCAGACTATAAATCTTGACCATTCGCGGGCGAGTCAGTAAGGTTATACGTTTCACTCGAAAAGTGTAACAGGTGTAATCAATGCAGCTAACCGGCGCAGAAATTGTAATCAGGTGCTTGCAGGAGGAAAAGGTCGAGTACGTATTCGGCTATCCCGGCGGCTCGGTCCT
>JBAZOF010000053.1:0-13947 GCA_041648855.1 Sulfuritalea sp.
CGCCGGTGCGACGGCGCGGATGGAAAGGATCAGCGGGAAATTGAAGGGCGAGATGACGCCGACCACGCCGTGCGGCACGCGGCGCGCCAGGCTGATGCGGCCGCCGTCGCTGGGCAGCATCAGGCCGCTGGGCTGGGTGACCATGCCCGCGGCTTCGTGCAGGATGCCCACCGCCATGTGCAATTCGACGCCGGCCTTGGGCGGAATGCAGCCGGTCTCGCGCACTATCCACTGCGTCATGCCCTCGGTTTCGCGCTCGATGATCGCAGCGGCCTTGCGGAATATGGCGGCACGCTGCTCGTAGGGCAGGGCGACCCAGGCGGCCTGCGCCGCCTTGGCGCGCTTCGCGGCTTCGGTCGCGTCCGCCGGCGTCGCCATGCCGACGCGAGTCAATACCGCGCCGGTGGCCGGCTCCAGAATTTCACGCGCGGAAGCGGCGGCGTTCCAACCGCCGAGGAACAGCTTGCCGTTCCAGATGCCGGTATTCA
This sequence comes from Sulfuritalea sp., assembly GCA_041648855.1. Taxonomy (GTDB): domain Bacteria; phylum Pseudomonadota; class Gammaproteobacteria; order Burkholderiales; family Rhodocyclaceae; genus Sulfuritalea. The sequence continues at coordinate 489 of JBAZOF010000053.1, forward strand.
GGAAAGGGATGTCGTTGGCGCCCATTGGGGTCTCCTCTGTTCTGGTCTGGTCTTGTTGGGGTTTGCAGCGCGTCACGGGAAAAAACCGGGTTGGGGTCCGGGGTGACGTTAGGACATAGATTACGGCCGTGATCCGGGCGCTGCTCCACCGACAGGGAACGAAGACTTGATCAGCAGGGAACTCCAGATCAGAAATCCCCTTCCAGGCCAGTGGTTTGCGCGCACCAAGATTGCATGCTATGTTGTTGAGCTATAAACAATCGGCCGCTGAAGCAGATGGCCGGATGGAGGAGAGCAATCATGGGCGCCCTGGAAACGATTTCCACGGAACAGGTCAGGCCGCGCGAGCGGGCTGCGTTCTGGACCGAACTTCTGTGGACGCGGCTCGGACGGCTGCGCTCGGAAACCTTCAGCGACGAGACCTTCCGTGGCCGGATGGTGCATGGCGAAGTCGGCAGCGTGAAGATGTGCCGCCTTTCCGCCGGCCGGCACCGCGTGGTGCGCAGCCCCGATCTGATCAGGCAGGATGGTCGCGGCTACCTCAAACTGGTGGTGCAACTCGAGGGCAGCACCTGGTTCGAACAGAACGGCCGCAAGACGCTGCTCGCGCCGGGAGAGTGGAGCATCTACGACACGATGAAGGCCTATAGCGTGTCGAACACCAGCCCGATCGAGCAGCTTGTGCTGCTGGTGCCGCGCGAGAAGGTGCTGACAAGCAGCATGAAGACAGACGATCTGATGGTGCAGCGTTATTCCGCGCGCACCGGCATCGGCCGTGTGGCATGCGATTTGATGGGCACCGCATTCGCCGAGATCCCTGGCAGTACGCCACAGTCGGCGGAAGCCGTCGGCGATGCGATCACCGAGCTGCTGCGGCATTCGCTGCTGGAGCGCTCGGGAATGCCCACCGCGCTGTCCCACAAAGAGGCCTTGCGCGACCGCATCAAGGCCTATATCGAACGCAACCTGCGCGACCCCGGTCTCTCGATCGACCAGATCGCGAATGCCTTCCAGTGCAGCAAGCGCAACCTGCACAAGACATTCAGCAACGATGGCGCGACAATCAGCGACCATATCTGGCGGATGCGGCTGGAACGCTGCCGTGGCGATTTGTTGTCGCCTGCGTGCGCGTGGAAGTCGATCACCGAGATCGCTTTTTCATGGGGCTTCAACAGCTCGACGCACTTCAGCAGGACGTTCAAGGAAGCCTTCGGCATGCCGCCGAGGTTCTATCGCATGACGGAGGGCAGGAACGCCGCGCCCCTGATTTTCCCGGCGCTGCAAATCGCCGACGCCGGCCTGACTTAGCCGGCAACGGGATCGATCCTGCGCACCCTGAAAGCACCCGCCGAATCCTGATCAGCCTGGGGTAGAAACCCGCGCCGCGAACAACCCCGCCCTAATGCTGGTGCTGGCGACCGGGCGCTTGAACCGCGTCCGTCAGGTGCGAGGTCAACTGGCGATCGACATGAATCAACTGCGCCAGCAACCGCCCCCGGTCGGACTCGATCGCGATATCGCGCAATAAAACCATTTGCGCCAATACTGCATTGTGCTTCTCGCGATGCCCGGGATCCGGAGTCGAAGTAAGACATTCCATCAGCGCCTCTTCTTCCCTGAAGCTGGCGCGGGTGCATCCAATCAACCTGTCCAAGGCCTCCACCAAGCGCTCTTTGGATTTTTTCTCCATGTACATCCTGAGTACTTCAACTTGGGCATCGACAAGCTCATGACGCACATCCAACACCGCTCTCCCCGACGATACAGGCGAATTCGAAGCAAGAGCCGTTGATTTGACGGGAGAAGCATCAACGACGCTTTTGGTAATCAACACGACCAGCCTCCTCTTCTTGAATACACATCAACGCCACCTGCTTAATTCAGTATAGCCACGCATTTTCCACAGTCCAATTCATTCGTACTATCCGACCGAATTATGGAGGCCTTGCCTCAGACGCTGGTGCCATCCTTGCGACGCGAAGCCTGCTCAAGACGCTGCTTTTCGGCCAGCACCTTGTTGGCGTAGCCCTGCTCTTCATCGTCCAGCGCGCCGGCGTAATACTGCAGACCCTCGATCAAGCCGCCCTGCCGGCGAATCGATTCCTGGAGAATCCGGGCGCCCAGTTGAACGTTCTTGACCGGATCCAGAAAAGGCTGCTCTCCTGCGACCTTCACTACCTTGTCCTGGTGGAAACGCGGAATGATCTGCATCAGGCCTTGAGCCCCGACGGGACTCTGGGAGAAGGGATTGAACCTGGACTCGATCGCAATCACGGCGATGATCAGCAAGGGGTCGAGCTGCCGCTCGCGGGCCGCGGCTTGAGCGGTTTCGAATATCGGCTGCAGCGCCTCGGGGGACAGGCGGTAGCGCTGGGCCACGTAATCAAGGGCAGCCCCCATGGCGGGCGCCAGCGGTCTCGCTTGGCGCTTCGAATTTTCCGGAAGAGCAGGGCTCTCCGCCGATAGCGAGAGGGTCGGAACCACCGATTCCATTGATTGAATCAGGTCGAGGTTTCTTGCCACCCCGCCGGCGAGGACGAAGAAGAGTGCCAAGCCGATCGTTGCGACATCGAGATGCAGGTAGTTCAGGAAGGCACTGGTGCCACGCGCCATGAAATATCGTTGAGAGATGGTTGCGGTCAAAATTTCTCCTTTGCCGTTATCGTGCCCGCCACCCCGAGGGTCTGCCCGCCACGGTGGCGAGAGGACGATTCCTCGATGCATGGGCAACCCGACAACGATGCGTCGGGCTTGAGTCCGTCGCCCGTCAGGGCGGCAGAATGGGACACTGAAAAAAAGCTTATGCGGCTTTCTTGCGTGATTTGACTGCGGCCGTCGCAGCGGGATTGGCCTGAGCCATTTCGATGATCTGCCTGGTGCTCTTGTGCAGCGCCAGGGCAAAAACCTTGTTCATTTCCAAAACCTGGGCTTCGACCACCCGGGACAAGGCCTGTCGCGTTTGAATCGCTATTTCGAAGACACTGCTGGAATAGTCGGCAACCTGCCCGGAACCGGGCTCGGCCAGCATGTTCCGCAATGAAACCAGATCCTGCACATCATTGGCCGCGAGTGCGGCCCGGATGCCTTCAAGGCTGTCTTCGAGCAGTGAGCGCGCGCACCCGACATTCAGGGCGGCCAGGCGTTCAGTACCGGAAAATGCCGCATCGGCAATGGTTGCGAGGGTTTCGACCCTTGCCTTGTTAGCGTTGACGAGTTGCTCGGTTACGCTGTACATGGCGATCTCCTACACTAGTAACACGGTATAGCCGGTGCGACGGTCGGGTCCGTTGGCGACCCATGGATACGGATTGTGCACTGCACCAGTTGCGCATTTTAGGGAGTAAGGCGGATTTGTCAAGATAAATGTGCTGCGTCGCACCAATGCTGGAGGCCAAAAAAAGCCCGGTACCACAGTATCGGGCTGAATCCAATCCTTGCGGATCGGAGGAAGAGGCAATCATCTTATGCCTACCGAGGGCCCATGATTAGGCGCAGCCCTCTAAGAATCGCCACGCCAATCAGCTTCTTGTGACCTCACCGGAAACTGCGGTGGCGACGGATAATCAATTCCATGAAAACTCTTGGCGACACCCGCCTATCCATGCTTGACCTCGTTGCCGTTCGTGAAGGCGGCACCGTGGCTGATGCGCTGGCAATTGCCCTGCGGACCGCACGCCACGCCGAATCGCTCGGCTTTACCCGCTACTGGCTGGCCGAACACCACAACATGCAAGGCATAGCGAGTTCGGCCACGGCGGTGCTGGTGGGATATATCGCCGGCGGCACAAGCCGCATCCGTGTCGGTTCGGGCGGTGTAATGCTGCCCAACCATGCGCCGTTGGTCGTCGCCGAGGCCTTCGGCACCTTGGCGGAGTTGTACCCCGGGCGCATCGACTTGGGCCTCGGCCGCGCCCCCGGCACCGACTCCATCACCATGCGCGCACTGCGCCGCGACAGGACGGAGACCGAAGCAGACTTTCCGCGCGAAGTGGCCGAACTTCAGCAGTTGCTGGCCGACCCGCAACCCGGCCAGCGGGTGATCGCAATGCCCGGCGCGGGTACAAAAGTACCCGTCTGGCTGCTCGGCTCCAGCCTGTTTTCCGCGCGATTGGCTGCGCAGCGGGGCCTGCCCTACGCCTTTGCCTCGCACTTCGCGCCGCGCTTGCTGCTCCACGCCCTTGAGTTGTACCGCAGCGAGTTCCGGCCATCAGAGGCGCTGGCGCAGCCCTGCGTGATCATCGGCGTGCCACTGATCGCGGCGCCTAACGACGACGAAGCGGAATTCCTCGCCAGCAGCACTTATCGGCGCGTCCTCGGCATCTTGCACGGCGAACGCAGCCGCCTGCAGGCGCCGGCGAAAGACTTCATGTCGCAACTGCATCCGCAGGAAAAGGCGGCAATCGAAGATTTTCTCGCGGCCGCCGTGATCGGCGGGCCGGACAAGATCCGCGAAGGACTTGCTGCCTTGTTGCAGGCTACGGACGCGGACGAACTGATGCTCGTTTGCGACATCTTCGATCCCGCCCTGCGGCTGCGCTCGCTCGACATTGCGGCGGCGGCGCGCGCTGGCTAAGGCCGCGTCGCGGGGCGACGCGGCCTTAAGGTTAAAAAAAACTAAACGTCGATATTCCGGGCGTAGAGCGCGTTCGATTCGATGAAGGCGCGGCGCGGCTCGACATCATCGCCCATCAAGGTAGTGAAGATCTCGTCCGCGGCAATGGCGTCGTCGATCTGCACCCGCAGCAAGCGGCGCACCGTCGGATCCATTGTCGTTTCCCACAATTGGGCGGGATTCATTTCACCGAGGCCCTTGTAGCGCTGCTTGCCCAGCCCGCGCTCGACCTCATTCAGCATCCAGGTCATGGCGTCGGCAAAACTCGTGACGGCCAGCGATTTTTCACCGCGGCGGATCACCGCCCCCTCACCCATGAGCCCGGCGATCATTTCGGCGGTACGGCGAATCTGCTGATAGTCCCCCGAGAGCAGGAAGTCCTCGTCGATGCGGCCGGTACGCAGGTTGCCATGACGCATGCGGATGACGGCGAGCATCCAGCGCTCGTGCTTCTCGTCGAAGCGCGATTCAATCCGGACTTGCTTCGAAAGGTAGGCGCTGATGCGCTCGGCGCTGTCGCGCGTTGCTGCTTCGCTCGAAGTATCGACCGCGATATTGTGGGCCAGCAGCGCGTGCAGCACCTCGCCATCGATGAAGTCGGTAACACGACGGATCACGGCTTCCGAAAGCAGGTAGGCGCGGGCCAGTGCTCCCAGGGCCTCGCCTTCGACAACCGCGGCACCGGCCCGCGGCGTCAGCTGCGTGCCGTCCAAGGCAAGGCGCAACAGGTGCTGGTTGAGTTCGTGGTCATCCTTGATGTAGGTCTCGTTCTTGCCGTGCTTGATCTTGTACAGCGGCGGCTGGGCGATATAGACGTAACCGCGCTCGACCAGCTCGGGCATTTGCCTGTAGAGGAAAGTCAGCAGCAGGGTACGAATGTGGGCGCCGTCAACGTCGGCGTCGGTCATGATGATGATGCGGTGATAGCGCAGCTTGGCAATGTCGAAGTCTTCGGCACCAATGCCGCAGCCGAGCGCTGTCACCAGGGTGACGATCTGCTCGCTGGAAATGACTTTGTCGTAGCGGGCCTTTTCGACGTTGAGCACCTTGCCGCGCAGCGGCAGGATGGCCTGGAACTTCCGATCGCGACCCTGCTTCGCCGAGCCGCCGGCGGAATCTCCCTCGACGATGTAGATCTCGCACAAGGCGGGATCCTTTTCCTGGCAGTCAGCCAGCTTGCCGGGCAGCCCGAGGCCATCGAGCACGCCTTTGCGACGGGTCATGTCGCGCGCCTTGCGCGCCGCTTCGCGGGCTCGGGCAGCTTCAACGATTTTCCCCGTGATGATCTTGGCATCAAGTGGCTTTTCGAGTAGATAGTCGGCCAGCTTCTGCGCAACCACCTCCTCGATTGCCGGACGTGCTTCGGAGGAGACTAGCTTCATCTTGGTCTGCGACGCGAACTTCGGGTCGGGCATTTTGACGGACAGCACGCAGGCAAGGCCTTCGCGCATGTCGTCGCCGGTAATCTCGACCTTGGCCTTCTTGGCAATCTCGTTTTCTTCGATGTACTTGTTGATGACGCGAGTCATCGCCGCGCGCAGCCCTGTAAGGTGGGTGCCGCCGTCCGATTGCGGAATGTTATTGGTAAAGCAAAGCACCTGCTCGGCGTAGGAGTCGTTCCATTGCATGGCGACTTCGACATCGATATTGACACCGTTCTGTACCGACACCCCTGAGGAGTGAAACACCGCCGGATGGAGGACGGTCTTGGTGCGGTTGATGTATTCGACGAAACCCTTGACGCCGCCGGAGAAGGCGAAGTCCTCTTCCTTGACGTTGCGCTGGTCGATCAGCCTTATCTTGACGCCGTTGTTGAGGAAGGACAGTTCGCGCAGACGCTTGGCCAGGATGTCGTAGTGGAATTCGACATTCTCGAAGATTTCGTCGTCAGCCATGAAATGCACTTCGGTACCGCGTTTTTCAGTGTCGCCGAGAACTCTCAGGGGCGACACCTCGACTCCGTTCTGGATTTCGACCAGGCGATCGACGGCGTGGCCGCGATGGAATTCCATCGCGTATTTCTTGCCGCCGCGACGAATGATCAGGCGCAACCACTTGGACAGGGCATTGACGCAGGAAACGCCGACGCCATGCAAGCCCCCCGAAACCTTGTAGGAATTCTGATTGAACTTGCCACCAGCATGCAGGACGCACATGACAATCTCGGCGGCGGAACGCTTGGGCTCGTGCTTGTCGTCGAACTTGATCCCGGTGGGAATGCCGCGCCCGTTGTCGGTGACCGAGATCGAGTTGTCGGTGTGAATGGTGACAACGATGTCGTCGCAATGCCCGGCCAGCGCTTCATCAATCGCGTTATCGACGACTTCGAAGACCATGTGGTGCAGCCCCGTCCCATCGGAGGTATCGCCGATATACATGCCGGGACGCTTTCTGACCGCTTCGAGACCTTCAAGCTGCTGAATGCTGGATTCGTCGTAGGCGGGTGATGTGTTGCTTTCAGTCATGGAATTCTTTTCGCGTTGGATATCAGATGCGCATCGGCATCACGACGTACTTGAAGGTCTCGTTGCCTGGCAGCACAAAGAGTGCGCTGGAGTTGGCATCGGCCAGGTGCAATTCGATAGTTTCGTTGCTGACGTTGTTGAGCACGTCGAGCAGGTAAGTCACATTGAAGCCGACATCAAGAGCCTCTCCGGCGTAGTCGATTTCAATTTCTTCCTGCGCCTCTTCCTGCTCGGCATTGCTCGAAATGATCTTGAGGCTGCCGACGCCGAGAACCAGGCGCACACCGCGAAACTTTTCATTGGTCAGAATCGCTGCCCGCAGCAGCGAATGCAGCAGCGCATCGCGTGACAGCTTGATCAGTTTGCTGTGATGCTGCGGAATGACGCGTTCGTAATCCGGGAACTTGCCATCGATCAACTTTGAAACGAGCTCGATGTTGCCGAAACTGAAGCGCGCCTGGGTCGGTGTCAGTAATATTTCCAGAGGGTCATCGCTATCGGTCAGCTGGCGGGACAGTTCGAGCACCGTTTTGCGCGGAAGAATGACTTCGATGGGGGTTGGCGCGGATGGCAGCGTTTCGGCGGCATAGGCAAGTCGATGGCCGTCCGTGGCGACCATGCGCAGTTCGTTGCCCTTTGCCACCAGAAGCAGGCCATTGAGGTAGTAGCGGATGTCCTGTTGCGCCATGGCGTATTGCACCAGAGCAAGCAAGCGCTTCATCTGCTTCTGGGTGACCACCAACTTTGACGGCTGCCCGTCGCCGGTAGTCATGCGTGGAAAGTCCTCGGCCGGCAGTGTCTGCAGATTGAAGCGGCTCTTGCCGGCTTTCAACTGTAGGCGTTTGTCGTCCAGCGCCAGGCTGACTTCGGCAGTTTCCGGCAGAGAGCGCAAGATATCCTGCAGCTTGCGCGCGCCAACGGTCATGGCCGCTTTGTCGGTACCGACCGTCGGTGTCTGGGTTGTGATTTGTATCTCGATATCCGTCGCCAGCAGAGTGAGCTTCTCACCATTCTTTTCCATCAGCACATTGGAAAGGATAGGCAGCGTATGACGTTTTTCCACGATTCCGCATACCGACTGCAAGGGGAAAAGGAGTTGGTCGCGTGGACCTTTAAATAGGAGCATATATAGATCTCTTATGATTAATAAGGGAGACTTTTTCCTGTGGATAAACGGCTATTTTCTTGTAAATACAAACAATTGTACCGTGGATAAGCCGGTTGAAAAGTTTGCAGTCTGACTGTGGATGACTGTGGATGAATTTTTGTTTGTTGGTCGCAAGAGGGGTTATCCACAATCCTTCCCTGGTTTGTTCCTGAAACTTGTTCACAAGCTAGCCCTTGATCGTCTGCATCAGGACATGCAGGTCGTTGTTGAGCCGGCTGTCCTTTCCGCGCAAGTCAATGATGGTGCGGCAAGCGTGCATCACGGTCGTGTGATCCCGTCCGCCGAAGGCTTCGCCGATTTCCGGAAGGCTGTGCGATGTAAGTTCACGGGTGAGCCACATTGCAATCTGGCGAGGTCTGGCGATGGCGCGGGTACGTTTCTGAGAATACATGTCGGCCACTTTGATCTTGTAAAAATCAGACACCGTTTTTTGTACAAGTTCGAGTGATATCTGGCGGTTTGTGGCACCAATAATGTCGCGCAAGGCTTCCTTGGCGACATCCAGATTGATCTCGCGACCATGGAAACGGGCGTAAGCGACCACGCGATTGAGTGCACCCTCGAGTTCTCGTACATTGGAGCGGAGATTCTTGGCGATGAGAAACGAAACTTCATCTGAAACGCTTATATGTTCTGCTTCGGCTTTCTTCTTCAGGATGGCAATGCGCATTTCAAGCTCGGGAGGCTCGATCGCGACGGTGAGCCCCCAGTCGAAGCGCGAGACAAGCCGCTCCTCGAGCCCCTGAACATCCTTCGGATAGGTATCGCAGGTGATGACGATCTGCTTTTTTGCCTCGACCAAGGCATTGAAGGCGTAAAAGAACTCTTCTTGCGTCCGATCCTTGCGATTGAAGAACTGGATATCGTCGATGAGCAGCAGATCCAGTGAACGGTAGTAGCGTTTGAATGCCTCGCGCGTATTTTGCTGGAAGGCTCGAACAACGTCGGAAAAGTAGTCTTCGGCGTGGACATAACGTACTTCCATCGTCGGATTGGCAGCATAGATCGAATTGCCGATGGCGTGAATCAGGTGGGTCTTGCCCAGACCAACGCCTCCATAGATGAACAGGGGGTTGTACGAAACCCCCGGATTCATTGCTACCTGCTGGGCAGCAGCACGAGCCAGGTCGTTGGCGCGGCCGGTAACAAGGGTATCGAAGGTGAATTCGGCGTTGAGCCGGGTCTTTTCATAGGCCGGATCTCCGCTTCTGCCGGGCGTGACCGTCGGCGCCACCGTGGTGGCAGGTTCCGCCTGGGTGGTGTCTGCGACTGGAGCGGGTTCTGCGATGGCGTCGGCCACAGCAAGGTTGATGGCGATCGGAGCGGAGAAGAATTCGAGCCCGAGAGCTTCGATCTGGGCCAAGTAGCGTTCCCGTACCCATTGCATGACGAAACGGTTGGGGGCGACAAGGCGGAAATGGGTAGGACCGGCTTCATCCTGTTCCAGGCGCAGGCCCTTGATCCAAGTGTTGAACTGCTGCGCAGGAAGTTCCTGCTCGAAGCGGTTCAGACAGTGGGACCAGAATTCACTCATTGCGATTGGCTAGACTCGGGGCGAGAAACGACGGAATGTAAAGGCTGCTGTATTGTTCTTGTAGCCGCCCGTTTGCTTCGGGTGGAGACGCATTCTAGCCGTTTCATGACTAGTTATCCACAGGCCTGCGAAGTCAATGGCCTTGACAAATGCCCCGCGAAACGATGTAATCCTCGGTTTTTCTTAATTCAAGGGATATTGCCATGAAACGCACCTACCAGCCATCGGTTGTGCGCCGTAAGCGCACCCACGGCTTCCTAGTGCGCATGCGTACCCGGGGCGGTCGTGCTGTAATCCGTGCGCGTCGTGCCAAGGGTCGACATCGTCTCGGCGTCTAAGCACGCTGCTTCGTTTTGCTCCGAGCAGCGCCTGCATCGGCCGGAGGAATTTACCGCTGTAATGGGGGCCAGGCGCGTGGTGCGCGGTCAGTGTTTTGATCTCCACTATCGAGGGCCCGGTATGGCTGGCTGCGCCCGTCTCGGATTGATAGTACCGAAACGCCTGGCGCGGGCCGCTTCGCTGCGCAATGCGATCAAGAGGCAGGGACGCGAAGCATTTCGCTTGTTGGCGGTTGAAATTCCGCCCTGTGATCTGGTGCTGCGCCTGACTCGTCCGATCAAGAACGTGAGGGCTGGAGATAATGCACAGCGGAAAGTATGGCGTGCTGAAATCGAAACCCTCCTGAGGCGCCTTCCAGCGCTTTCGCAATGAGATCTTTGCTTGTCCAGCCGTTGCTGCTGCTGATCCGTGCCTATCAGTTGGCAATCAGCCCCATGCTGGGCAATCGCTGTCGTTTTCATCCGAGTTGCTCGGAGTATTCCATGGAGGCCCTGAGGCGCTACGGCTTGATCAAGGGTTCGTGGCTGGCCGTGCGTCGCGTCGGCTGTTGTCATCCGTGGCACCCGGGCGGGTATGATCCGGTTCCCTGACGGTTGCGGCCGCTGCGCTTGACAAGGTAGCACCAGCGCCGGCCTCGATCGAAGCTTCTTTTTCGTATTTCTGACCTGAGTCACTGTCGAGACAGTAATGGATAACCGACGATTGATCCTGCTTCTGGTGTTCAGTTTTTCGCTGATCATGCTTTGGGACGCCTGGCAAAAGCAGGGCCAGCCGCAGCCGCTGAAAGCGGTAGCGACGACCGCGACAGGCTCTTCGACGACGGCTCCGGCCGGCGTGGTGCCAACACCGACTTTGCCTGGATCCGGTACCGGCGCAGTCCCCGCTGCGGTTCCCGCGACTGCGACCGCCGTAGCGCCAGGCGCTGCGAAGACCGTAATCAAGACTGATTTGTATGTAGCGGATATTTCGTCACAGGGCGGGGACATTACTCGGCTTGAACTGGTTCGCCATCCCGACACCGAGGACAAGTCGAAACATTTCGTGCTGTTCGACAATGGCGGCAAGCACATTTACCTGGCCCAATCGGGGGTGATCGGCGACGGCTTGCCGAACCACAAGACGGAGTGGAAGCTGCCGGGTGGTGAGCTGGCACTCAAGGACGGCGAGAAGGAGCTCGAGGTACGGCTCGAGGCAAGCACCGCGAGCGGCAGCAAGGTGGTGAAGACCTACGTTTTTCATCGGGGAAGCTATCAGATAGACGTCCGCCATGAAGGCGTTACGGCAGGTGCCCACGCGTACTACCAAATCACGCGTGACGGCAAGCCGGCCGAGCAGCAGGGCAGTTCGATGATGATGGGAGTCACGACTTTCACCGGGCCGGCGGTCTACACGGACGCGGAGAAATATCAGAAGGTCGAGTTCGCCGATATTCTCAAGAACAAGGCCAAGTTCGCCCAGAAGGCCGACAACGGCTGGGTCGCGATGGTGCAGCACTACTTCGTGAGCGCTTGGTTGCCCGGCGCCTCGAGCGCGCGCGAGTTCTACATGCGCAAGGTCGGCGAGGATCTGTATTCGGCGGGTGTAATTCTTCCAGTCGGCGCCGACGGCAAGAATGCGGTTTCTCTATACGCCGGCCCGCAGGAGCAGACCAATCTAGAGAAGATAGCCCCCGGCCTTGATCTGGTGGTCGATTATGGCTGGCTGACGGTGATCGCGGCGCCCTTGTTCTGGGTTCTGGGAGCAATTCACAAGCTGGTCGGCAATTGGGGTTGGGCGATTATCGGCTTGACCCTGCTGCTGAAACTGATGTTCTTCCCACTCTCGGCCGCGAGTTACAAGTCGATGGCGAAGATGCGCGTGCTGACACCCAAGCTGGTAAAGCTCAAGGAAGCTTACGGCGATGACAAGCAGCGCCTGAACCAGGAAATGATGGCGCTGTACAAGAAGGAAAAGGTCAATCCGCTGGGAGGCTGTCTGCCGGTCCTGGTGCAGATCCCCGTGTTCATCGCACTTTACTGGGTGCTGCTGGGCACCGTCGAGATGCGCAACGCGCCTTGGCTGGGCTGGATCACCGATTTGTCGGTGAAGGATCCGTATTATGTGCTGCCGCTGATCATGGGCGCCACCATGTTCATCCAGACCAAGCTCAATCCGACGCCGCCCGATCCCATCCAAGCCAAGGTCATGCTGTTCATGCCCATCATGTTTACCGGGATGTTCCTTTTCTTCCCGGCGGGTCTGGTGCTCTACTGGACTGTGAACAACATCCTGTCCATCGCGCAGCAATGGCAGATCACCCGTCTCGTCGAGGCAGGGGAAAAGAAATAAGCCGGCCTCCAGTCCTGCGGGATTGGAGGGCTTGGCGGCGCGCATTGCTTCGACTTCATGTTCCCGGCTGCGCCGGGGACGGTATCTCTTGCGGATAGGGAATCGATGGGACCGCCGCGCATCGAAGGAACCATTGCTGCCGTCGCCACCGCCCCCGGTCGCGGCGGCATCGGCGTAGTGCGGGTGTCGGGCGTCGGCTTGCTGCCCCTTGCCGAGGCTTTGACCGGTAAATCGCCACAGCCGCGCCGCGCCACGCTTTGCCGCTTTCTGGCCGCTGACGGGGTCGCCATCGATCACGGCATTCTGCTGTATTTCCCGGCGCCGCACTCCTTCACCGGCGAGGATGTGCTGGAACTTCAGGGTCATGGCGGCCCGGTGGTCCTGCAGATGCTGCTGACGCGCTGTCTTGAGCTGGGCGCACGTGTCGCCGAGCCGGGCGAATTCTCGCAGCGCGCTTTTCTCAACGACAAGCTCGACCTGGTCCAGGCGGAAGCAGTCGCCGATCTGATCGAGGCCGGCAGCGCAGCGGCGGCGCGCTCGGCCTTGCGCTCGCTGTCGGGCGAGTTTTCGCGCGAGGTGCGTGCGCTGGTGGCGCGGCTTACCGAGCTGCGCATGCTGGTCGAAGCGACGCTGGATTTTCCGGAAGAGGAAGTCGACATTGTCAAGGATACGGATGCCGCACAGCGGCTGTCGGCTATCCGTGGCGACTTGTCTTCGTTGCTGGAACGGGCGCGTGCCGGGCGCCTGCTGCGCTCCGGCCTGCACGTGGTGCTGGCCGGCCTGCCCAATGTCGGCAAGTCCTCCCTGCTCAATCGCCTGGCCGGAGAGGAGCGTGCGATAGTCACCGAGGTGGCAGGTACGACGCGTGATGCGGTGCGCGAGACGATACTGATCGAGGGCATACCGCTGCACATCATCGACACCGCGGGATTGCGTGAAACGGACGATGTGGTGGAAAAGATCGGCATCGAGCGCGCCTGGCGCGAAATCGAGCGGGCCGATGTCGTGTTGCA
>JBAZOF010000054.1:0-13929 GCA_041648855.1 Sulfuritalea sp.
AACGGCCAAGCGCTTGCAAGGCCGCAGCAACAGTGAGGAAGGATCCGAAGGCCAGAATTCTATCATCTTCGCCCGCGTTCTCTTGCGCCCAGGCGAGTGCCGCGGCCGGCGAATCGAACTTGCCCGCGACCCTGATTCCCTTCGCCTCCAGGCGGCCCGCCAGAAAGTCGGCGCTGGCGGCACGGCGGCCTTCCAGCGTGCACGGCAGCCAATGCGTTACACGCCCGCGCAGGGCGTCGATCACGCCGTCGATGTCCTTGTCGCCGAGCATGCCAAACACGGCCCAGGTGTTCGGATGGAAACTCATGTCGCCCAGGTTGGCCGCCAACACCTGGGCAGCTTGCGGGTTGTGGGCAACATCCAGCACCACTGACGGACGTCCGGGCAGAACCTGAAAACGCCCCGTCAACTCGACCGCGATCAAGCCCTGGCGGATGTCTTTCATTGCCACCGGCAAAGCCTGGTGCAGCACGTCGAGTGCGGCGAGTGCGCAAGCCGCGTTGGCCAGTTGCTGGCCGCCACGAAGGGCCGGGAATGCCAGTCCGCCGCGCCGGATTGCTGCGGTGTTGCCGTGCTCGCCGTCGCCATCGGCGGGACGCCCCCAATACAGCCACTGCTGTTCCTGACGCTGATAGCCGAAGTCCTGCCCCATGAGCTGCAGCCTGGCGCCAATCGCCCCGGCGTGAGCCAGCAAGGACAGCGGCGGTTGCGGATCACCGCAGATCGCCGGCACGCCGCTGCGGAAGATTCCAGCCTTCTCGAAGCCGATGGCCTCGCGGTCCGCGCCAAGGAAATCCATGTGATCGAAATCGACACCGGTGACGATGGCGCAGGCGGGATGGTAGACGTTCGTGGCGTCGAGCCGGCCACCGAGGCCGACCTCGAGAATAACGGCATCGAGATTCGCCGCAGCGAACACTTCCCACGCCGCCAGGGTGCCGAACTCGAAATAGGTCAGCGCAGCGTCGCCCCGCGCCTGCTCGACGCGGGAGAATGCGGCGCAGAGACTGGCATCATCAGCGGCAATGCCGTTGATCCTGACGCGCTCGTTGTAACGCAGCAGATGCGGCGAGGTATATAGCCCGACGCGATAACCGGCAGCGAGCAGGATGCGCTCCAGCATCGCGCAGGTGGAGCCCTTGCCGTTGGTGCCGCCGACCAGTATCACGGGGCAAGTCTCGCGCTGCCCCAGTCGCGACTTGACGACAGCTACGCGCTCGAGACCGAGCTCGATGCCCGCGCTGCCGCGCGGATGCAGCGCTTCGAGATGAGCCAGCCAGACGTCCAGGCTCGCGTCCGGCAAACCCGGCAATGGCGACATCAAACGGCGGGGACGCGCTGCAGAAGCGTGATGAGGGAAGCCAGTTTGTCGCGCAATTGGCGCCGGTCGACGATCATGTCGATCGCACCCTTTTCGATCAGGAACTCGGCACGCTGGAAACCCGCCGGCAGCGTTTCGCGCACCGTCTGCTCGATTACCCGCGGCCCGGCGAAGCCGATCAACGCGCCGGGTTCCGCAATCACCACGTCGCCGACGAACGCGAAGGACGCCGATACGCCGCCCATCGTGGGATCGGTCAGCAGGGTAATGAACGGCAGTTGATGATGTGCCAGTTGCGTCACCGCCGCCGTGGTCTTGGCCATCTGCATCAGGGAAAACAGGCCTTCCTGCATGCGCGCGCCGCCGGAAGCCGTGATGCAGATGAAGGGTGCCTGCAACTCGATCGCGGCCTTGACGCCACGCACGAAGCGCTCGCCGACCACGGCGCCCATCGAACCGCCGAGGAACTCGAATTCGAAGCAGGCGATCACCACGGGCACGGTCTTGATCGCACCCTGCATCACCACCATGGCGTCGGCCTCGCCGGTATCCTCGTTTGCGGCGGCCAAGCGATCCACATAGCGCTTGCTGTCCTTGAACTTGAGCGGGTCCATCGGGAGGACCTCGGTGCCGATCTCGAAACGGCCTTCGGGATCGAGCAGGGCATCAAGCCGGACCCGGGCACGCAGGCGCAGATGGTGAGAACACTTGGGGCAGACGTTCTGGTTGTTCTCCAAGTCGGTGCTGTAGAGCACCGCTTCGCAAGCCGGACACTTGGCCCACAGTCCCTCGGGGATCGACTTGCGAACGCCTTCCGATCGCTTGATCTTCGGTGGCAGCAGCTTTTGTAACCAACTCATGGCTTTACTCCGTCCATTGCCGCGCGCACACCACTGAGAAAGGCGGTGACCCGCTGCGGCGCTTCCGCGACGCTTGCACTTTCGATTTCTTCGATGATGCGACTGCCAATCACGACGGCGTCTGCTACCGCTGCAATGCGGGCGGCAGTGGCACCATCGCGTATGCCGAAGCCGACGCCAACCGGCATGCCGACCTTCTCGCGAATCAGCGGAATGCGGCGCGCGACTTCGTCCAGATCGAGATTGCCGGAACCGGTAACGCCCTTCAGCGAAACGTAGTAGATATAGCCGCTGCCGATCTGCGCGACTTCATCGTAACGCTTCTCGGTGGAGGTCGGCGCCAGCAGAAAAATCGGATCGATTCCCACCTGTTTCATCGTCGCGGAGAATCCCGCGCATTCTTCCGGCGGGTAGTCGACCACCAGCACGCCATCGACCCCGGCCTGCTTCGCGTCACGGGCGAAGACTTCGACGCCGTAGGCTTCGACCGGATTGGCGTAGCCCATCAGGACCACCGGCGTCGTCGCGTTCTCCTTGCGGAATTCACTCACCAGGGCCAGCACACGGCGCAAGCTCATGCCATGCGCCAGCGCGCGTTCGGAGGCGCGCTGGATGGTCGGCCCATCCGCCATCGGATCGGAAAATGGCACACCGAGTTCAATGATGTCGGCTCCGCCCGCAACCAGTGCCCGCATCAGCGGCAAGCTCAGGTCCGGATGAGGATCGCCGGCGGTAATGAAGGGGATGAGGGCCTTGCGGCCTTGCGCGGCAAGCGCGGCGAATGTGGTCGGAATGCGTGACATTGTTGTGAGGTATCAGAACTGGATGCCGGACTTTTCGGCGACCGTATGCATGTCCTTGTCGCCACGGCCGGACAGGTTGACCAGGAGCATCTTGTCCCCGGCCAGCGTCGGCGCGAGCTTTGCCGCATAGGCCAGCGCATGGCTGGATTCGAGCGCCGGAATGATGCCCTCGAAATGGCACAGGTCATGGAAGGCCTGCAGCGCTTCGTCATCGGTGATCGTGACATACTCGGCGCGACCCGAATCCTTGAGCCATGCGTGCTCGGGGCCGACACCGGGATAATCGAGGCCGGCCGATACCGAGTGGGTTTCGATCACCTGACCGTTCTCATCCTGCAGCAGGTAGGTGCGATTGCCGTGCAGCACGCCGGAACGGCCGGCCGTCAGCGACGCGGCATGCTTGCCAGAGTCGAGCCCGTGACCTGCGGCTTCGACACCGATCAGCTTGACGTCGGCGAGCGGAATGTAGGGATAGAAGATACCCATCGCATTGGAGCCGCCGCCGACGCAGGCGATCACGGCATCCGGCTGGCGGCCGATCAACTCCGGCATCTGCGTCTTGCATTCCTCGCCGATCACCGCCTGAAAGTCGCGCACCATCATCGGATAGGGGTGCGGACCGGCGACGGTGCCGATGATGTAGAAGGTATTGCCGATGTTGGTCACCCAGTCGCGCATCGCTTCGTTCAGGGCATCCTTGAGCGTCTTCGAGCCGGATTCCACCGGAACCACCTTGGCCCCCAGCAGCTTCATGCGATAGACGTTGGCAGCCTGGCGCCTGATGTCCTCGGAGCCCATGTAGACCACGCACTCCATGCCGTAGCGGGCCGCGACCGTGGCCGTGGCGACGCCATGCTGGCCGGCACCCGTTTCGGCAATCACCCTCGGCTTGCCCATGCGTCGCGCCAGCAGGGCCTGGCCGATGCAGTTGTTGATCTTGTGGGCGCCGGTGTGATTGAGGTCCTCGCGCTTCAGGAAAATCTGCGCCCCTCCGAGCAGGCCCGACCAGCGCTTGGCGTGATAGACCGGGCTGGGCCGGCCGACATAGTGCTTCAGGTCGTATTCGTACTCGGCGCGGAACGCGGGATCGGCCTGCGCTGCGGCATACGCCGCGCGCAGTTCGGCCAGCGCCGGCATCAGCGTCTCGGCGACAAAAACCCCGCCATAGGGACCGAAGTGGCCGCCCGCATCGGGCAAGTTATAGGGAAGATCCTGCATCTGCATCTCGCACTCCGGCTATGAATTCGGTGATCTTTTGCGCATCCTTGATGCCGCGGGCGGCTTCCACGCCGCTGCTGACATCCACTGCCCACGGCCGCACGGCGCGCACTGCCTCGGCAACGTTGCCCGGATGCAGGCCGCCGGACAGAATGACGGGCAGCGGCAGGTTCCGCGGAATCAGGGTCCAGTCGAAGGTCTTGCCACCGCCGCCATAGCCTTCGACATCGGCATCCAGCAGCAGGCCCGATATCCCGGGAGCCTTGGCAAACGCCGACGCGTATTCTAGCAAATCGAAACCCGGCCTCACCCGGGCGGCCTTGATCCAGGGCCGGCCGAACTGGGAACAATAGGCTGCGTCTTCATCGCCGTGAAACTGCAGCAGCTCCAGCGGCACCCGGGCCAGCACGGCGCTCACTGTCTCCGCTGGTTCATTGACGAAGAGTCCGACCCGGGTAACGAAAGCGGGCACATGCGCAACCAGTTGCACGGCCCGCTCGGGCGTCACGTAACGCGAGCTGGGGGCATAGAAGACAAAGCCCAGCGCATCGGCGCCGGCTGCGATGGCGGCGGCCAGGTCTTCCTCGCGGGTGATGCCGCAAATCTTGATTCGGGTACGGGTCATGAGTTCAGGGCAGGACCAGCGCCGTCTCGCCAGCGCCGACTTTCAGTTGCCAGACCGGATCATAATCGACCCCGGCAAAATACAGCCCGCAGGCTTCGAAGGTTGGCGCGGCGCGGGCGCGGTCGCGGCCCGCCAGGATGTCCCCGACCCACTCCGACGGATGTGCGCCCTTCCCCACATACACCAGCGTGCCGACGAGATTGCGCACCATGTGATGCAAGAACGCGCTGGCCTCGAATTCGAACACCAGCAGGTCGCCATGCCTCGTCACGTCGGCGCGGCGCAGGGTCTTTACGGGGGACTTGGCCTGGCATTCGATGGAACGAAAGGCGGAAAAATCATGCTCGCCGAGGAGCAAACCCGCCGCCGCCGCCATCGCGTCCGCGTCGAGCGGACGATGAAACCAGCCGACGCGCCGCGCCATCAGGCCCGGTCGTTCGGCGCGATTGAGCAGCAGATAGCGGTAGCGTCTGCCGCGAGCGGAAAAGCGGGCGTGAAACTCGTTGGACACTGGTTGTGCCCCGCGCACCGCTACGCTGTCGGGCAAATGGGCGTTCACGCCACGTACCCAGGCGGTGTCGGGGCGCACCGCTTCGGTATCGAAATGCACCACCTGCGCCAGCGCGTGCACCCCGGCATCGGTGCGGCCGGCGCACACCACGCGCGTCGGCGCATCGGCGACGATCGACAGTGCCGATTCCAGCACGTCCTGCACCGCCCCGCCACCCGCCTGCGACTGCCAGCCGCAGAAGTCCGAACCGTCGTATTCGAGTCCAAGGGCGATTCTCATGCCAGCCACGCGCCAAGGAGCAGCGCGCCGGCCAAGGCGCCGAGCACGACATCGGTCGCACCGATAGCCGATACCGGAAGGGTCAGCGCACTTAACGCGGGTGCCGCCTCGTCAGCTCCGGCATTGCGTGAAGCTTCGACCTCATTCAGCGTCAGCGCGAGGCGCACGGCGATCCGGTCGCGGGAAATGTTCAGCAGGGCGAGCGGCACCAGCAACGAGCGGATGCCGGCGACCAGTTCGGGTGGCGACAAGGACTTCAGGATCAGGGCGACGACGGAGAGCGCGACGAGCAAACGCGCGATGTTTTCGGCCGCGAGCAACAAGCCTTCCTGCGTCGCTCCGGGGATAAGCGGGACCGGCGTCCCCGGAGTCAGCCAGCCGAACATCACGAGCATGGTCAATAGCAGCCAGCGGCTGCGCCGCAGCAGCAAGCGCAAATCGGATGCCGCCGAGAGCAGCGCCACCAGAGAGAGGCCCAGAGCCCCTAACCACAGGACCGTTCCATCGCGGAAGGAAGCCGCCAGAAGTACGGCCAAGCCCAGCAGGATCAGGCTGGCGGGATGCGGATGATTCACTGGAACAGCATCTCCCGGCGCGCAGGCGCCGGGAGGGTGTGCTTGCTCAGCCGAGACTGTCAAGTTTGGCGCGGGCCGCTTTCTGCTGCGCCGGACTGCCTTCGGCCAGTGCTTCCTTGAACAGTTCGCGGGCACCGTCCTTGTCGCCCATTTCCTCATAGGCGGCCGCCAGTTCGAGCTTGGTAGCCACTTCGGGATTGTCCGGCGCTGCGGGCTCTGCGCCGGCCGGCGTCTCAAGTTCGAGGCTGATGCTGCCGAGATCGAGCGGAGCTGCCGCTGCCGTGGCCGCGGCAGGCACCTCTATGGACATCTCGGGCAGGGGCGCTGGCGTCTCGGGCGTACCGAGATCGAAGTCGAAATCGATGCTGTTCGCATCGGCCGGCGCCGCAGCGGGTGCCTGCGGTGCTGCAGCAGACGGGAACTCGAGCGCCGGAGCCTCGGACGGCTTGGTCGGCATGTCGAAGTCGATGTCGAGACCCCCTTCCTTCCTGGCCTCAGCGGGGGCAGTCGATTCAGCAGATGGTTTGGCTTCCGGCGAACCCAGGTCTAGGTCGAAATCCAGGGCAGGTTCCGGCGCCGCTACGGTCGCCGCAGTTGCGGCAGCTGCTGCTTCACCGGTACCAAGATCCAGATCGAAATCCAGAACGACAGGTTCGGCGGCGGCAGGAGCCGGCGCTTCCGCAACGGGCGGCGGGACGTTGAGGACCGTCGTGGCTTCCATCTCCGCCGCGGCGGGAGCAGGAGCTGCTGCCGGCTCCTCAGCCACGGCCGAGCTATACAGGAAATACCCGGGATCAAGGGCGGCACCCATCGCTGCCGCTTTGTCCCAAGCCTCGCCCGTGCCACCGGTCAGTACGTGCAGTTCCTTCGCCACCGCTTCGAACTGGGAAACATTCTTGCGCGCGAAATAGATGTCGAGCAGCTTGGTGTGAATTGCCTGCCGCTGCGGATCCGTCTTTAGGGCTTCGAGAAGGATCTCTTCCGCCTGTGCATCGCGGCCGAAGGCAAGGAAGGTATCCGCTTCAACAACCGGATCGACCGTCTCCTGATGCGCCGCCATGCCCAAGGCAGTAGAACTGAACTGGCTGGCTTCCTGCTCGCTCGGGGGGGGCGCGAGGCTTGTCGTGCTGAATACCGAGTGCGCCGACAGATCATTGTCGGCAATGGTTGCATTGGCTTCGGCCGCTGCGGCGCGTTTCTTGCGAAGCGCCGAAATCCCGAGCCATCCAAACAGAAGTGCAAGCACGCCGCCGCCGCCAAATACCAGAGCACCGTTTTCTTCCAGGAAGTCCGGCTCGGGCGGGGGTGGCGGAGGAACGACTTTCTTCTTCGGCGCGGGCGGCTTGGGTGCCTCGGCCGGCTTCGCGGCAGCGACTGCATCGGCAGGCTTTGCCGCTTCAGCTGGTGCCGGGGCGCCGGCAGGCTTCGCCGCTTCCGCCGCCTTGGGCGCCTCCACCGGTTTGGCCGGTTCCGCAGGCTTCGCCGCAGGCGCTGGCGCGGGTACCGCAGCCTTGGGCGCCTCCGCCGGAGCAGGTTTGGCCGCCTGAGCCTGCTTCTGCATATCGCTGCCGGCCTGACTCTTCAACTCGGCGAGCTTCTTCAAATCAGTGAGATTCTTTTCCAGTTCGGCGATGCGACTGCTGGCCTCCTTGAGGGCCCGGTCGCGCGCCACCAGATCCTCTTCGAGCGCCGCAATACGGCCCTGCAGCGGCTTGCCCTTGGCATCCTTCGCCGCTTCCGTGCGGGAAACCTCCAGTTTGTCCTTGCCCATCACCGACGGCGCCTTGTCCTCCACCCTCGGTGCGATCTTGCCGGTAACGGCCTGCTTCGCGCCCTCATCCCTGGCCGGCTCAGTCGCCGCAACGGCTGCCAAACGCTTGCGATAGGCATTGAAATCCGCAGCCTGGGCGACAATCTCCTTGCGCGCTTCGCCGGGAGCGACCTTGCTTGCCGTCTCGGCATCGGGGATCGAAAGGATCTTGCCGGCCTTGAGGCGATTCATGTTGCTGGCATCAAACGCCTCGCGGTTGCTGCGGAACAGCGAAACCAGCATTTGATCGAGGCTGACGCCCTCCGGCTTTGTCTGAGCGGCAATCTTGCCCAAGGTATCGCCGGAGACAACGGTGCGCGAACCTGCGGCGGCAGCGGGCCTCTCAGCCGGTTGTCTGGATTCGGGAAGACGGCTCTCGGTCACCGGGCGGGTTTCCGCCGGTATCGCCACAGCTCTGTCGCCCGTTATGGCCATCGCAGGCTCGGCCCTGACCTCGGGGGCCGCGATCGGCGCCGGAGCGGCTTTCACGGCCAGATCGGGTGGATCAAGCAGGAAGGTGTACTCACGGACCAGCCGCCCCGAAGCCCAGCTCAATTCGACCAGCATGTCGATGAACGGCTCGTTCAATGGCCGATCCGTACTGAGTTCAACGAAACGACGACCGCCCCGCTCCTTGATGTCGCGGGAAAAGCGCAGCGTCGCCAATACCGATGGATATTCAATTCCCGCTTGGCGGAACGCCTCGGCAGGAGCTACCTTGGCGACCAGCGACGTCGCCTCC
Source organism: Sulfuritalea sp. (assembly GCA_041648855.1). Taxonomy (GTDB): domain Bacteria; phylum Pseudomonadota; class Gammaproteobacteria; order Burkholderiales; family Rhodocyclaceae; genus Sulfuritalea. Next base: position 8,745 of record JBAZOF010000054.1, read on the forward strand.
TCGCGGCTCGCGGTGACTTCGAGCTCGGCCTTGAGTGGCTGCCCCAGCGCCGAGAGTACGGTGATCTTTCCCAGTCCGGCAGCATGTGCCGCGAAAGGCAGGACGGCAATCGCCGCCGCTATGACGGTGGCCTTGAGACGATTTCGCTTGTCAGTATTGGGCACTGTGACTCCCGACGGGCTTTTTATCATGGTATCAAAACGAAGTTTCAGTAAGGGCTAACGCCTGCTTTATTGGCGTTATGCCGAAACTAAAACCTTCTGTTTCAGTGAAGGCTAACGCCAGCCCTATCGGCGTTAAGCGCAGCGGCCGTAACTAAAATAACATCATGGTGTTAGCGATGCAAGCTCAACCTTCCCATCACATTCATGTCGCATCCGGCACGCGGCTTCAATGCAACAGGATACGCAACATGCGCCGCAAGGGCTCCGCAGCCCCCCAAAGCAGCTGGTCGCCGACGGTAAAGGCCGACAAATATTGTGGCCCCATGCTGAGCTTGCGCAGGCGCCCGACCGGGATGCTCAGGGTGCCGGTCACCGCCGTCGGCGTCAGTTCCTTCAGGGTGATCTCACGCTGATTCGGCACTACTTTGACCCAATCGTTGTGCGCAGCCAGGATGCCGTTGATCTCGTCCAGCGGCACATCCTTGGTTAGCTTGATGGTGAGCGCCTGGGAATGGCAGCGCATGGCACCGATGCGGACGCACAGGCCATCCACAGGGATCGGCGCGGCAGTGCGGCCGAGGATCTTGTTGGTTTCGGCCTGCCCCTTCCATTCCTCCCGGCTCTGACCGTTGCCCAGATCCTTGTCGATCCACGGAATCAGCGAACCGGCCAGCGGCACGCCGAAGTTGGCCGTGGGGAAGCTTTCGTCGCGCAAAATGCCCGCGACCTCGCGATCGATGTCGAGAATTGCCGAGGCAGGATCATCGAGCAGGTTTTTCACCACGCGATGCGTCTCGCCCATCTGCGCCAGCAGTTCGCGCATGTTCTGTGCGCCTGCGCCGGACGCCGCCTGGTAGGTCATCGAGGTCATCCACTCGACCAGGCCGGCCTTGAACAGGCCGCCCAGGGCCATCAACATCAGGCTCACGGTGCAGTTGCCGCCGATCCAGTTGCGGCCGCCCTTGGCCAGGCTGTCCTTGATCACGTCGAGGTTCACCGGATCGAGAATGATCACCGTATCGTCCTTCATGCGCAGGCTCGACGCCGCGTCGATCCAGTGCCCCTTCCAGCCGGCCGCGCGCAGCTTCGGGAAGACTTCCGCGGTGTAGTCGCCGCCCTGGCAACTGATGATGATGTCCAGCGCCTTCAGTTCGTCGATGTTCTTCGCATCCTTCAGCGGCGGCGCCCCTTTGGCGAACTCGGGAGCCTTGCCGCCGGGGTTCGAGGTGGTGAAAAACACCGGCTCGATATGGGCGAAATCATCCTCCTCACGCATGCGCTGCATCAGGACCGAACCCACCATGCCACGCCAACCCACCAGACCTACACGCTTCATGATCAATCTCTCGTTTCGAATTACAGTGCCGCGAGTACTGCGTCACCCATTTCCCGGGTACCGACCTTCTTCATGCCGGGTTCGTAAATGTCGCCAGTGCGAAAGCCTTGTGCAAGGACTTTCTTCACGGCAGCCTCAATGCGCCCGGCAGCGGCTTCATTGTTGAAAGTGTAGCGCAGCATCATGGCCGCGGAAAGGATGGTCGCCAGCGGATTGGCCACGCCCTTGCCGGCGATGTCCGGCGCGGAACCGTGCGACGGCTCGTAAAGCCCCTTGTTGTTGGCGTCCAGCGAAGCCGACGGCAGCATGCCGATCGATCCGGTCAGCATCGAGGCCTCGTCCGACAGGATGTCGCCGAACATGTTGCCGGTGACCATGACGTCGAACTGCTTCGGATTCTTCACCAACTGCATCGCCGCATTATCGACCAGCATGTGCGACAGCTCGACGTCCGGATATTCCCGCCCGGTCTCGATGGCGACGTCGCGCCACAGCTGGGTGCATTCCAGCACGTTCATCTTGTCGACCGAGCACACCTTGCGGTTGCGCTTCCTCGCTGCTTCGAAAGCCACGCGCAGAATGCGCCGGATCTCGCTCTCGGTGTAGTGCATGGTATTGAAGCCAAAGCGCTGCTTTTGACCATCAATGTCGCGCACCTCGATGCCGCGCGGCTGGCCGAAATAGATGTCGCCGGTCAGTTCGCGCACGATCAGGATATCCAGCCCGGCCACCACTTCCGGCTTGAGCGTGGACGCATTGGCCAGTTCGGGGTAAAGGATCGCCGGCCGCAGGTTGGCGAACAGTCCAAGCTGCTTGCGAATGCCCAGGAGGCCGCGCTCCGGTCGCTGCTCGCGCGGGTTGTTGTCCCATTGCGGGCCGCCGACGGCACCAAGCAGCACGGCGTCGGCCGCCTGCGCGAGCTTCTGCGTCGCGTCGGGATAGGGGCTGCCGGTGGCATCCACCGCGCAGCCTCCGAGCAGGGCTTCTTCCATCTCGATCCCGAGATCGAGCGCCTTGAGGACGCGAACGGCCTCCGCTATGATTTCCGGCCCGATGCCATCGCCGGGCAGAACGCAAATCTTCATTGAAAATCCTCTATGCAAATAGCCAGGGCTGTTCGGCGCGACGACGGGTCTCGAACTCGCGGATCTTGTCGGCGTGACGCAAAGTGAGGCCGATGTCGTCCCAGCCGTTGAGCAGGCATTCCTTGCGGAAGGCATCGACCTCGAACGGGATTGCATGGCCGTCGGGACGCACCACCCTTTGCGCAGGCAGATCGATGCTCAGGCGAAAGCCGGGCGAATGCTCGGTCAGGCCGAACAGCGCATCCATCTCGGCCTTCGGCAGCACGATGGGCAGCAGTCCGTTCTTGAAGCAGTTGTTGAAAAAGATGTCGGCGAAAGACTCGCCGACGATGGCGCGAAAGCCGAAATCGTGCAGCGCCCACGGCGCATGTTCGCGCGACGAGCCGCATCCGAAGTTGCTGCGCGCAAGCAGAATCGAGGCGCCCTGGTAGCGCTCCTGATTGAGCACGAAATTTGGATTCTTCATCCTTTTGGCACAGTCCTGCCCCGGCTCGCCGTGATCCATGTAGCGCCACTCGTCGAACGCATTCGGGCCGAAGCCGGAGCGCTTGATCGACTTGAGGAACTGCTTGGGAATGATGGCGTCGGTATCGACATTGGCGCGATCGAGCGGCGCCACGAGGCCATCGAGCTTGATGAATTTTTCCATTACTTGGTCGATTTCTCGATGGCTTCGCCACCCTTCTTGATGTCCTTGCCGATACCTTGCACGGTATTGCAGGCGGACAGGACGAGCATCAGGGCGCAAGCAACAAGAATGCGGGACATAATCTTCTCCTCAGAGTAATTCACGAACATCGGCAAAACGGCCGGCAATCGCCGCGGCCGCCGCCATCGCGGGGCTGACAAGGTGCGTTCTGCCGCCCGCGCCCTGCCGTCCTTCAAAATTCCGGTTCGAGGTCGAGGCGCAACGCTCGCCCGGACCCAGCCGATCGTCATTCATCGCCAGGCACATGGAACAACCCGGCTGCCGCCACTCGAAACCGGCGGCGATGAAAATCTTGTCCAGTCCCTCGGCTTCGGCCTGCGCCTTGATCAGGCCGGAGCCCGGCACCACCAGCGCCAGTTTGACATTGGCGGCAATCCTGCGCCCCTTGGCCACGACTGCGGCCGCACGCAAGTCCTCGATCCGGGAATTGGTGCAGGAGCCGATGAAGACCTTGTCGATCGGGATCTGGTCGATCCGCATGCGCGGCGTCAGACCCATGTACTGCAAGGCGCGGGCCACGCCTTCGGCCTTGACCGGATCCTTGAAATCCTCGGGCGCCGGCACCGTGCCGTCGATCCCCGTCACCATTTCCGGCGAGGTGCCCCAGGTCACCTGCGGCACGATCTGGCGCGCGTCCATCTCGATCACTTTGTCGAATTTGGCATCCGCGTCCGATACCAGCGTGCGCCAGTAGGTCACGGCCTTTTCCCAATCATTTCCTTTGGGAGCGAAGCTGCGACCCTTGAGATAGGCGATGGTGGTCTCGTCCGCGGCGACAAAGCCGACCCGGGCACCGGCTTCGATGGCCATGTTGCACACCGTCATGCGGCCTTCCATCGAGAGGGCGCGGATTGCCGAACCGCCGAACTCGATGGCATAGCCGTTGCCGCCAGCCGTGCCAATACGCCCGATCAGGGCCAGCACGAGGTCCTTCGCCGTCACGCCAGCGCCGACTTTGCCCTCGACCTTGACCAGCATGGTCCTGGATTTCTTCTGCAGCAGGCATTGCGTCGCCAGCACATGTTCGACTTCCGAGGTGCCGATGCCGTGAGCGAGGCAGGCAAAGGCGCCGTGCGTCGAGGTATGCGAATCGCCGCAGACCACGGTCATTCCCGGCAGCGTGGCGCCGTTTTCCGGGCCGACGACATGCACGATGCCCTGACGGCGGTCCTTGAAGGGGAAATAGGCCAGCGCCCCCACTTCGCGAATATTGGCGTCGAGGGTTTCCACCTGCTGGCGCGAGATCGGGTCGGTGATACCCAGCTCCCAGTGGGAGGTCGGCGTGTTGTGGTCGGCCGTGGCGACGATGGAAGACACCCGCCAGGGCTTGCGATTCGCCAGTTTCAGGCCTTCGAAAGCCTGCGGACTGGTGACTTCATGGACCAGATGCCGATCGATGTAAAGCAGCGCCGTGCCGTCGTCCTCGACATGGACGACATGGCTGTCCCAAAGTTTCTCGTAAAGCGTTTTCGACATGATTTCTGCAGCGTTGGCGTGAATTGCGAATTATCGCACAGCAGCATCTGCCGAATCATCGGGAACGCCGTGCCAGACCAGAATCAGGCCGACCAAAGCAAGCACCGACGCGGCGCTGAAAGTGATCCCGGGACCGGCGCTTTCCCACAAGGCGCCCGCCAGCAAGGCGCCGCCCAGACCGCCGGCGCCATAGGCTGTACTGCCGTAGAGCGCCTGCGCCCGCGCCTGGTGGCCCGCGACGAACCAGCGATTGAGCGCCGCCATGGTCGCGGCGTGGTGCGCGCCGAAACTCGCCGCGTGCAGCAACTGGGCGAAAACCAGGAGGCCGATGAATTCAGCCGCCCAACCGATCAGCAGGAAACGCAGGGCCGCCAGCGCGAAGCAGGCGAGCAGAATCAGCCGCATCGAAATGCGG
>JBAZOF010000055.1:0-13851 GCA_041648855.1 Sulfuritalea sp.
ATTCCCAGCAGGGCCACGCGCAAGGGAATCGCCAGCTGCGGCATCTTCAAGCCCGATTCGGCGGCGGTCTGCTTGACGGCCTGCCCCAGTTCGGCCGCCTGCCAGGCGCAGGCAGACAGGCGCTCGTGCAGCGTACGCAATCCCTCCAGCGCAGCTTCCGTCAGGTGCTGGGCACGCACCTCATCGGTCGGCTTCGGCGTCACGAAGAAAGGATGCACCGCGTCGGCCAGCTCATTCAGGTTGCCCACGCGATCGCGGTACAAGACGACCACGCGTTCCATGTCGGGACCGTCGGTGACGGCCACGTCCTGCTGCGCCAGACGGCGGTTGGCCTCGGCGGCGAGGCGTTGCGGATCGGCCAGCTTGAGGTAATGCGTGTTGAGCCAGTTCAGTTTTTCGGTATTGAACTGCGCGGCGGAACCCGTGATGTGATCGAGATCGAACCACTGCACGAACTGCTCCATGCTGAAGACTTCTTCGTCGCCGTGCGACCAGCCGAGCCGTGCCAGGTAGTTCAACACCGCCTCCGGCAGATAGCCCTCCTCCTCGTACTGCATGACCGACACCGCGCCGTGACGCTTGGACAGCTTCTGCCCGTCGTCGCCGAGAATCATCGACAGATGCGCATATTGCGGTACGGGGGCGCCGAGCGCCTGCAGCAGGTTGATCTGGCGCGGCGTGTTGTTCACATGATCGTCGCCGCGAATCACGTGCGTGATTTCCATGTCGCGATCATCGACCACGACGCAAAAGTTGTAGGTCGGCGTACCGTCGGCCCGGGCGATGATGAAATCGTCGAGTTCGCTGTTGGCGAATTCGACGCGTCCCTTGACCTGGTCGTCCCACGCCACGACGCCATCCTGCGGGTTGCGGAAGCGAACCACGGGAGGCACCCCGGCCGGCGGCTGCGGCAGCGTCTTGCCCGCCTCGGGCCTCCAGCGGCCGTCGTAGCGGGGTTTCTCCTTCCTGGCTTCCTGCTCGGCACGCAAGGCATCGAGATCCGCTATCGACATGTAGCAATGATAGGCCTTCCCCGCCGCCAGCATTTCGCCTATCACTTCCTTGTAGCGTGCCATCCGCTGCATCTGATAGAAGGGGCCTTCGTCATGCGCCAGCCCCAGCCACTGCATGCCGTCGATGATCGCCTGCAGCGCCTCCGGCGTCGAGCGCGCCACGTCGGTGTCCTCGATGCGCAGGATGAAGGTCCCGCCATGCCGGCGCGCATAGGCCCACGAAAACAATGCCGTGCGGGCACCGCCGATGTGCAGAAAACCGGTAGGACTGGGTGCGAAGCGGGTGCGTACCTTCATGGGATTTCAGGGATCGGGAAAAGTTGTCGATTCTACGCCACGCCACGGGCGCCATTGACCGTCGCCGGCCATCTATGGTTAAATGCGCCCCTCTTTCGCGGGCGGTTAACTCAGCGGTAGAGTGCCACCTTCACACGGTGGAAGCCACTGGTTCGATCCCAGTACCGCCCACCAATTCCATTTGCATAACAGATCAAGCTGTTGTGCATCTTGCGATGCCTGACCGGGGCTACCCCTCGACCCGATTCCGGCCACGCTGCTTCGCGCGGTAAAGCGCGGCGTCCGCCTCGGCAATCAATGCCTCCACATCGGAGGCCTGCCCGACGTCACCCTGCGCAACCGACAGCCCCAGGCTAACCGTATAGGCAGGCAATGCCTTGTCGCGATGGGTCTCGATCTCGCGCCGAATGCGCTCCGCGACATTCATGGCTTCGGCCATGCCCGTATCGGGCAGCAGAATCACGAATTCTTCGCCGCCGAAACGGGCGAGGATATCCGGCAGTCGCAGCAATTGCGATGCACGAACGGTGAAATCCTTGATGACAAGGTCGCCCACGTGGTGGCCGTACTTGTCGTTGACCTTCTTGAAGAAATCGATGTCGGACGTAATGGTTGCCAGCGGCCGGCGCGCGCGCATGCTGCGCGACCATTCCACTGCTGCCTGGGAGAAAAATGCCCGGCGGTTCAATGCGCCGGTCATCGGATCGCGTGTCGCCATGAATTCCAGCTCGGCCCGCAAGCGTTCGTTGGTCAGCAGGATGAATCCAATCGACAAACCCAGGACGCCGAGCGAAAACATCCCCAGATACGCCTGCTGAATCAGATTGCGATCGAAGATGTCGTCGGTCTGATCAACCGCGACTGACAGCGTCGTGATGCGCCAAACCGCTACGAGAACCCCAAGCACGAAAAATGCGCAAAGAAAGCGGCTGCCGAATCCTGCCGGCTTGGCGCGCCACGCGAGCACTGCCCCGGCGGAAAACAAGCCTATATGCGCGAGAGCCATGATGAAGATGCGGCCCTGGTAATTGTGGCTGCCGTAAGTCAGCCACACGGTCATGATCACGACCGCGGCGATGACGTCAAGGGTGGGGCGCCACTTGGGTTGCTGTCCCGAATAACGCTGCAATCCGATGATGAGAAGAAATTGTCCCAGCAGGAGCGCGCCGCTCGCGACAACGATGGCAAGAACATCAGGAAAGATTCCACGCATCGACGCGAGCCCCGACGCGCTTCCGATCAGCACGACCGCCATCGCCCAGTCGTTCAATCCCTCGATATCGTCAGGGAAACTTCTTGCCTGTACCCACAGCACCAGTGCGCAGAACATCCCCAGCAGGTTGGCGACGAGAAGAAATGTGCGTGGATCGATAAGTTCCGTCATCATCAAGGGCGGAGTTCAATGGAGGTCTCTTGTTTCAGGCAAAGCGCGCAGCGAGGCTGAATCCTACGCGAGGGGCATGGACATGGGTGGACTCGAGGAGTGCATAATTCACGGCGATGAAGACTCTCCTCGTCGTATATCACTCGATGACCGGCGGCGCCGAACAGATGGCGCGGACGCTGGCCGCCGGCGCCGCCACGGAAGACGGCGTCACGGCGCGCCTGCTGCATGCGTCGGCGGCACAAGCCGCGGACATGATCGCCGCCGATGGCTACGTGTTTGCCACCCCGGAAAATCTCGCGGCGATCTCGGGGCTGATGAAGGATTTCTTCGACCGCTGTTACTACCCGGCACTCGACCGGATCAATGGCCGGCCCTATGCCGCTCTTGTCTGCGCCGGCAGCGACGGACAGAACGCGGTGCGCCAGATCGAACGCATCGTCAAGGGGTGGCGCTTGCGGCGCGTTGCCGAGCCGCTGATCGTCTGCACCCATGCGCAAGCTCCGGACGAAATTCTTGCGCCGAAAACAATCGCTCGAATCGACCTCGATCGCTGCAGGGAACTGGGCGCAGCGCTGGCGGCTGGAATGGCGATGGGCGCATTCTAGCGTCCCGGAACGAAAACCCCGGCGCGTGGCCGGGGTTCTCTGGTCTGCCGGAAACGCTCCTGCTACGTTAGCGTCAGGCCGGTAGCTGATCGAGTTCGAAGACCTTGTGCAGGACGCGCACGGCCAGTTCGAGGTACTTCTCGTCGACCACAACCGAAATCTTGATTTCGGACGTCGAGATCATCTGGATGTTGATGCCTTCCTCGGCCAGGGTGCGGAACATCTTGCTGGCCACGCCAGGATGGGAACGCATGCCGACGCCCACGGCGGAAACCTTGCAAATCTTGTTGTCGCCGGCGATGGCGCGCGCGCCGATGTGCGGCTTGATCTGCTCTTCCAGAAGTTTCTTGGTGCGGGCGAATTCGCCGCGATTGACCGTGAAGGAAAAGTCGGTCGTGCCATCGTGGCCGACGTTCTGGATGATCATGTCGACGTCGATGTTGGCGTCGGCGATCGGACCCAGTATCTGGTAGGCAATGCCGGGGCGGTCGGGCACTCCCAGCACCGTGAGCTTGGCCTCGTCGCGGTTGAAGGCGATGCCGGAAATGATCGGTTGTTCCATGGTGGTGTCTTCCTCGAGAGTGATGAGCGTGCCGCTGGTCTCCTGGCCTTCTTCCTCGAAGCTGGAGAGCACACGCAACTTGACTTTGTACTTGCCGGCGAATTCGACCGAGCGAATCTGCAGAACCTTCGAGCCGAGGCTTGCCATTTCCAGCATTTCCTCGAAAGTGATGCGGTCCAGCTTCCTCGCCTCGGGCACGATGCGCGGGTCGGTTGTATAAACGCCGTCGACATCGGTGTAAATCTGGCATTCGTCCGCCGTCAGTGCTGCAGCCAACGCGACAGCGGAAGTATCCGAGCCGCCACGTCCCAGCGTAGTGATGTTGCCGTCGGCGTCGACTCCCTGAAAGCCGGCGACGATGATTACAGTATCGTCGTCAAGGTCGCGGCGCATGTTGGCATCGTCGATCTCGAGAATGCGCGCCTTGGTGAACGTGCTGTCGGTCAGGACCTTGACCTGACCACCGGTGTAGCTCTTGGCCTTGAGGCCGAGATCCCGAATCGCCATTGCCAGCAGAGCGATCGTGACCTGCTCGCCGGTGGAAATCATCACGTCGAGTTCGCGTGCGTCGGGTTGTGGCGAGACATCCTTGGCGAGCGCGATCAGGCGATTGGTCTCCCCACTCATGGCGGACACCACCACCACCAGTTGATGCCCCTGCGCCTTCCAGCGCGCGACCCGCTTGGCGACATTGCGAATGCGGTCGGGTGACCCCATCGATGTGCCGCCGTATTTTTGGACTATCAATGCCATTGCCGTGATTCGCCTTTGGAAAACTTTCGATTTTACCCGATAGTCCCCGCTACCAAAACACCCGCTGGCCAATTGCCATTGCTCGCTCCAGACTATTCTCACGTACTAATGTCGTGACAATTTCTCTTGTATGGCAGACGAATTTATTCTATAGTTTTCGGCATATTACTTTGGTAATAGCCTTTGGGCGTTTGTTCTATCCCAATGCATTCGTTTGATGACAATTAACTCAAGGAGCAGTAAATGAAAGCCAACGACAAGGTCGATGCCAGGGAGATTCGCCGCAAGCTGGGCATGAATCAGCAGCAGTTCTGGGCCAAGCTGGGCGTGACCCAGAGCGGCGGCTCGCGTTACGAAAGCGGTCGCAACATGCCGCGCCCGGTCCAGCATCTGCTACGCCTGGTTCACGTCGAACAAATCGACATCCAGAAGATCAAGCGTGACGACTATGAAGTCATCGAGTACCTGCGCTCGGTCAAGCCGGGTCTGCTGAAGGATCTGAAAAAAGACGCCAAAGCCGCACTCAAGGCCCAGAAGGGCGCCTGACGGCGACCCGCGCTTCCCGTCCTAGGGGCTGACGCGCACCGCCAGCCCAAGCTGACGGATGCGCACCGCCATTTCCTCCAGCCATCCCGCGTCCGCGCGCCCCAACCGGGGCGCTTCCTTTTGCATGGATGGCCGCGCCAGGCTGTACAAATGCACGCCGGCGAGAGCCGGCGCCAGTGGGGCCAGCAGCGCCAGATAGGCTTGGGCCTCCTGTTCGGAGGGCAATTCGCCGTCGATCCGGAACATACAGGTCTGCACCCAGGTCGGCGCCAGCGCGGCGCAAGCGGCCAAGCGGCGTGCCACCAGCTCGGGCCGGGCACGGGTGCCGTTGATGCGCGCCAAACCGGCGACACTGCCGGCATCGACCTTGAACCAGACCTCGCCTCCTGCCTTGCCGATCCCCGCAATACCCTTCTGCACGGCCTTGCGGTCGAGCAGGCTCCCGTTCGTGATCAGGCGCATGACGAGCTTGCCGGCCAGATCGTGCGCGACCAGCACGCGTTCGGCAAGCGCCACCGCCTCCGCGAACTCGGTGGCGCTGGTCGGCTCGCCATTTCCCGAAAACGCCAGGTCAACCAGCTGGCGGGCGCCTGCGGGAACACGCGTTTCCATGAAGTCGCCTGTACCGGCCCATGCCAGGAACTCGTTCAGTTCGCGCTCGAGCAGCGACAGATCAATCGGTGGCGGCCCGCCGCGCGTCAGGCCTGGAACCTGGCAATAGATGCAACGCCAGTTGCAGGCATTGTTGGGATTCAGATTGATGCCGACCGAAACGCCGCCGGCCCGGCGTGAAATGACCGGATATACATAGCGCATGCCGGCGCTGTCGCGGGAATGGTCTTCGGTCTTGAGCAGAATGCGGGACATGGCTAGTCAACATTGACGAAAAATTGCGGCGAGGCCAGAAGTCGGCGCTGACGGGACGGCGCGGCGGCACGTCGGCACGGCTATAATGCGCGCCAGTCCTGCCACTCGCACCTGCGACCACTTTGCCACAAACACGGCGCTCCCGACCATGCGTATAACCCGCCGCCTCGAATTCGATGCGGGCCACCGAATTCCGAATCACCAGAGCCAGTGCCGCCACCTGCACGGCCACCGTTATGCGCTTGAAATCACCCTCGGTGGCGGCGTCATTGACGCGGCAGGGCGGCCGGACGATGGCATGGTGATGGACTTCTCCGAAGTCAAGGCCATCGCCAAGCAGCACGTGGTGGACCTCTGGGACCATGCCTTTCTGGTCTGGCGCGGCGACCAGGTGGTAGCGAGCTTTCTCGCCGGCTTGCCGGAACACAAGACAGTCCTGCTCGACGCCGTCCCGACTGCCGAGAACCTGGCTCGGATCGCCTTCTCGATTCTCGATCCGCTGTACCGCGACAGCTACGGCAATCATCTGCATCTCGAGCGTATCCGGCTCTACGAGACCCCCAACTGCTGGGCCGATGCCACGCGCGAAGACGTCGCCTGATTCCTGAAGTCCGCCACGGGTTCCACCAAGCGGAATCGATTGGCGCAGCCCGCGTTTCTCTGCAATTGGTAATTGTCTCACGGGTATTCCAATGCTATGGTTGCCGTCAATTGGCGCACGACCAAGACAACAGAGAGGAGATCGACAAATGCAAGGCTTGATGATGAATCGGCCGCTGATGATTTCAGCGCTCCTGCAGCACGCCAGCCAGAACCACAGCGATACTGAAATCGTATCCCGCCTGCCGGTCGGGGGAACGCATCGCTACACCTATCACGATGCCCACCATCGCTCGCGGCAACTGGTACGCGTCCTGCTGTCCCTGGGCGTCAAGGCCGAGGACCGCATCGGCACGCTCGCATGGAATACCCACCGGCATTTCGAGATCTACTATGCCGTCTCGGGCATGGCCGCGATCTGCCACACCATCAACCCGCGCCTGTTCCCCGAACAGATCTCCTACATCGTCAACCACGCCGACGACCGCTTCATCTTCTTCGACGTGAACTTCGCCAGCCTGGTCGAGGCGCTGGTGCCGCTTTGCCCCGGCGTCAAGGGCTGGGTGGCGATGTGCAGCCGCGACGAGATGCCGTCGAATGCGATACCGAACCTGCTCTGCTACGAAGAGCTGCTGGCGGCGCAGAGCGACGATTACGAATGGCCGGAATTCGACGAGAACGCTGCGTCTTCGCTGTGCTACACCTCGGGCACCACCGGCAATCCCAAGGGTGTCCTCTACTCGCACCGCTCCACCGTGCTGCACGCATTTGGATCGAGCCTGCCGGACGGGCTGGGCGCCTCGGCGCGCGAATGCATCCTGCCCGTGGTACCGATGTTTCACGTCAATGCCTGGGGCCTGCCCTATGCCGCCGCGTTGACCGGCGCGAAACTGGTCATGCCGGGGCCGCATCTGGACGGCGCCAGCCTGTACTCACTGTTCGAGGCCGAGGGCGTCACCATGTCGGCCGGTGTGCCGACCATCTGGCTCGGCCTGCTGCAATACCTGCAAGCCAACAAGCTCAAGCTGTCCACCGTGAAGCGCCTCGTGATAGGCGGCTCGGCTGCACCGCCGGCCATGATTCGCGCCTTCGACGAGCAGTTCGACATCACCGTTTTGCATGCCTGGGGCATGACCGAAATGAGTCCGCTGGGCACTGTCAACACCTACAAGCACAAACATCTCGCGCTGTCGGCGGAAGAACGCGACCGCATCCGCCTCAAGCAGGGCCGCAGCATCTTCGGCGTGGAAATGAAAATTGTCGACGGCAATGGCGACGCGCTGCCACATGACGGCAAGGCTTTTGGCGATCTGCTGGTGCGCGGACCGTGGATAACCAGCGGCTACTACAAAAGCGAAGGCGGCGACCTGCGCAACGGCTGGTTTCCCACGGGGGATGTCGCCACCATCGACCCGGATGGCTACATGCAGATTACCGACCGTTCCAAGGATGTCATCAAGTCGGGCGGCGAATGGATTTCCTCGATCGACCTCGAAAACATCGCCGTCGCACACCCCGCCGTTACCGAGGCCGCGGTGATCGGCGCCCCTCACCCGAAGTGGGACGAACGTCCGCTGCTGGTGGTGATCAAGAAGGCGGGGCAGGAAGTCAGTCGCGAGGAACTGATCGCCTTCTACGAGGGCAAGGTCGCAAAGTGGTGGATACCCGATGATGTGATTTTTGTCGATGACCTGCCGCACACGGCCACCGGCAAGCTTTCCAAGTTGCAGTTGCGCGAGCGACTGCGTGATTATCGTTTCCCTGGAGCATGAATTGACGACACCCATCACTCTCTGCGGCTTTGCCGTCAGCAACTACTACAACAAGGTCAAGCTTTCCCTGCTGGAGAAAGGCGTTCCCTTCGACGAAGCGCTCGTGTTCACATCGCAAAAGGAAGAGATGCTGGCCGAGTCGCCGATGGGCAAGGTGCCCTTTTTGCGCACATCCAAGGGTGTGCTGAGCGAATCGCAGGTGCTTACCGAGTTCATCGAAGACAGCTGGCCCGAACCCCCGCTCTATCCGCGTGACGCCTTCGAGCGCGCGAAATGCCGCGAACTGATCGAACACCTCGAACTGCATGTCGAATTGCCGGCGCGGCGCCTGTACGCGGAAGCTTTTTTTGGCGGCACGGTATCCGAGGAAACCAGGAAGGAGGTCGCGTCACTGCTGGAAAAGGGCCTCAAGAGCCTGGCGCGACTGGCCCGTTTTGCGCCCTTCATCGGCGGCGTAAGTTTCACCCACGCCGATTGCGCCGCATGGGTGCATCTGCCCCTCGTCAGTCAAGCCACGCGCAAGATCTACGGACGCGATTTCATCGATGAATTTCTGCCCCAGGCCAAGACGTACATCAAGCTGGTCGGCGAGCGGCCGCACGCGCAGAAAGTCAATGAGGACCGCAAAGCGGCCATGGAGGCCTTCATGTCGCGGGCCAAGAAATGACCGACGCAGTCCGCACCGGGCTGACCGATGGCGTATTCCACATTGAAATGGCACGGCCGGAGAAGAAGAATGCTCTCACTGCCGAGATGTACCAGGCGATGGCGGATGCGCTTGCAGCAGCGGAAGCTGACCCCGCGGTGCTGGTCATCCTGATTTCCGGCGCGGGCGGCAACTTCACTGCCGGAAACGATCTGCACGACTTCCTCGACAAACCGCCGATGGATGACAGCGCGCCGGTATTCCGCTTCATCAAAGGCTTCGCCAATTTGCAGAAGCCCTTTGTCGCCGCCGTCGAAGGTGTTGCCGTGGGCGTCGGCACCACCATGCTGCTGCATTGCGACCTGGTGTATGCCGGGGCCAGCGCGCGCTTCGCCCTGCCTTTCGCCAATCTCGGCCTGACGCCGGAAGCCGCGTCGAGCCTGCTGCTGCCCCTATGTGCGGGTCACGCCCGGGCCGCGGAGATGCTGATGCTGGGCGAGGCTTTTACCGCACAACGTGCGCTCGAAGTGGGCATCGTCAACGCAGTTCTGCCCGATGCACAAGTGCTGGAACATGCGCTCGAGCGCTGCCGCAAATTGACTGCACAACCGGCTGCGTCGCTGCGCCTCACCAAGCAATTGATGAAGCGTGCACAGCAGGCCCTGATTGACGACACCATGAGCTTCGAGGCCGAAGTGTTCAAGCAGCGCCTGGTCGCTCCCGAAGCCAAGGAAGCCTTCGCCGCCTTCTTCGAAAAGCGCAAGCCCGATTTCGCGAAGTTCAACTAGGCCCGGCGGAACGAGCAGGGAACCGGGGTGCTAAAATCCGCGGCCCGACGGATGGGTGGCAGAGCGGTTGAATGCACCGGTCTTGAAAACCGGCGAAGGTGCAAGCCTTCCGTGAGTTCGAATCTCACCCCATCCGCCAGTTCCGTGGGGCAAGCGCCATCTATTTGATGGTCCACTCGTCGCCGCATTTACGACATTGGGCCCGTAGCCAGACGCCACCGCCATGGTTTTCCAGCGCTGGGTCGCCACCATCCGGCAAGGGCGAGGGGCCCGACGATTGCACCGTAAACTTGCCATAGGCCTGGCAGCCGGGGCATGACGCCTGTTCGCCGAGTCGTTCCGCGACTTCCATCAACAAGTGATAGCGCTTCCAGCTATACAGGGTGACGGCCAGCCCGCCCAACAGCAGCAGCGCGCCCGCCATACGCGACGCGGCACCTGCTCCGGCCACTTCAATCCCGCTAACCAGGACGATGACGCCAAGAAACCAGCTTACCAGCCATGCATGGCATTCGATCAGCTGTCGCTCATACCAGCGTCTGAAACCGTCTGTCCGGATGCGATCGAGGGAAGCCACGCCACCTCCTGCCATTCATGTGGAATCAGCTTAGACTCCCGCCGTAACGCACGCAACCGCTTTCCTCTAGCGGCTATTTCCGACCCGACGGCCCGCAATACTTCGCGGCTATAATCTTTTGCGCATTCGGATGGCTGCCGCTGTCAGGAACTCAGTGACTCGACGACTGTCGAATGCATTGGATCCATCTCACAGGAGGGCTTCAAAGACCATGGAAAACGTCCATAGCTACCCCCAAACTGCGACGCAGGATTTCGCGCAAAGGCAAAATCGCGTTCTGCGCAATACCTATGCCCTGCTCGCGCTGTCAATGGCGCCGACCGTTGCCGGCGCCTTGATCGGCATTCAGTTGAAGTTTTCGTTTCTGGCCGGCAGCCCGTTCGTCGCTTTCATGCTGTTCCTCGGCGTGGCATTTGGCTTCATGTGGGGCATCGAGCGCACCAAGAACAGCGGCATGGGCGTGGCCCTGCTGCTCGGCTTCACCTTCTTCATGGGCTTGATGCTCTCGCGCATCCTGCAAGTCGCGCTCGGATTTTCCAACGGCGGCAACTTGATCGCGATGGCTGCCGGCGGCACGGGGGCGATCTTTGTCGCTTTGGCGGGTGTCGCCTCGACCACCAAACGGGATTTCTCCAACATCGGCAAGTTTCTCTTCGCCGGGTTAATCCTTCTGCTGGTAGCGATGGTCGCCAACATCTTTTTCCAGATCCCCGCGCTGGCACTGGCGATTTCCGCCATCGGCGTGGTCTTGTTCTCCGCTTACATCCTCTACGACATCAACCGCATCGTGCAGGGTGGCGAGACCAACTACATCACGGCCACGCTGGCCGTATATCTGGACATCTACAACGTCTTCGTCAGCCTGCTGAACCTGCTGATGATGCTAACCGGCGAGCGCGACTGAAACCGACGGGAGCAAAAGTCGGCGCTGGCGACACGGCGTCCCGCAAGAAGAACGGCGACCGCAGATATCTGCGGTCGCCGTTTTTCATTGTCTCCCCGGCGGGATGGCGCGATCGCTCATTTCTCGAACAAGGCGATCGATTCGAGATGCGATGTATGCGGAAACATGTTGGCGATTCCGGCCCCACGCAAGCGGAAGCCTTTCTCATGCACCAGCACTGCGGCGTCGCGCGCCAGCGTTGCCGGGCTGCATGAGACGTAGACGATGCTGCGCGGCCCGCCTTCGGCCGGCAAGGCCTTGACCACCGCGATTGCCCCTTCACGTGGCGGGTCGATCAGCAACTTGTCGAAGCTTCCCAAGGCGGCAAAGCTTTCTTCGCTCGCCTCGAACAGATTGGCTACGGCGAATTCGCAGTGCGCCTCCAGCCCGTTGTGAGCAGCGTTTTCCGTCGCGCGCTTGACCAGCGCGGCGCTGCCCTCGACGCCCAGCACTCGGGCTCCAAGCCGCGCGATGGGCAGGGCAAAATTGCCGAGGCCGCAGAACAGATCGGCAATCCGCTCGCCGGCCTGCGGCTTCAGCAGTGCCATCGCGCGACGCACCAGCATGCGATTGACGCCGTGATTGACCTGGGTGAACTCGGTCGGATGGAACAACAACTCGAGGCCGAAATCCGGCAGCTCATAGCTCAGCAGCGACGCATCGGCGGGATGAAACAGGATCACGGTCTCCGGCCCTTTCGACTGCAGATACCAGATAATTCCATGTGCATCGGCAAACTGTCGCAAACGATCCAGATCGTCGGCCGTCAGCGCCTCCAGATGGCGCAACAGGAGCACTGTCCGCAATCCACCCACGGCGACCTCGATCTGCGGCATGCGATCAGGTTGCGACATGCCTTCGACCAGAGTCTTGAGCGCGGGTATCAGCGCCGAGACGCGGGCCGGCAGCACAGCGCAGGAATCCATCAGCGCTACATAGCTGCTGTGCTTTTCGCGAAACCCGATCAGTGCGCCGCCCTTGCTCGCGACATAGCGCACGGAAAGACGGGCGCGCAGCCGATAGCCCCATCCGGTACCGGCAATTGGAGGAAAAAGCTGCTCGGGTTTGATCCGACCAACATGCCACAGGGCATCTTCGAGCACACGCTGCTTGGCGGCGGTCTGCCCGGAAAGATCGAGGTGCTGCATCGAGCAGCCACCGCAAGTGCCGAAATGCGGGCAAGGCGGCGTAACCCGCTGACTGGAAGCACGCAACACACGCAGGACATGGGCCTTTTCGTAACTCGGCTTCCGGCGATAGCTTTCGTATTCGACCGCCTCTCCGGGTAGTGCGCCTTCGATGAAAACCACCTTGCCGTCAACGTGAGCGACGCCGCGGCCTTCGTGGTCCAGGGATTCGATATCTGCAAGCGGCATGGCGAGTTTCGGAGCCCGTTCGACAAAAGGGTCCGATTATAATCGGACCATGAAGCCCAGTCGCGTCGCCCATATCCAGCGATGAGCCCTGCCTACACGCTGATTACCAGTGAAACCGAGTATCGCCGCGCCTGCGATACGGTTCTCGCGCTGGCCGAACACGAGATACTGATTTTCGATCGCGATCTGACCGCTCTGCGGCTGGAAGAAAAGGCCCGCCTCGACGTGCTGGCCCGCTTTTTAGGGACGGACAACCTGCGCAGAATCCGCGTGGTGCTACACGATCCCGGGCCATTGGAGCGGAATTCGCCGCGCCTGATGCAGCTTTTTGGTCGTTTCTCGCATTGCCTCGACGTGCGGCAGAGTCCGGGTAACCTGCGCCATCTGGCTGATACGCACGTGCTCGTGGACGAAAAGTGCGGTGTGCGCCGTTTCCATGTCGATCAGCCGCGCAGCGCCTTGATTGTGGATGACCCGTCCTACATTCAGCCGTGGCAGCAACGCTTCGATGAGCTGTGGGAACTGTCCTTTCCCTGCTTGAGATTCAATACGACCGGGCTCTGAGCCGTAAGCCCGGACGCTGTCCGGCTGTCATCTTGCACCACAGACGCTGTTTGACATGGTAAAATATTTAGTTGATCGAAATGGAAACATTCCGATCAACCAATTGGCCACGCAACTCCATAACGTTAAGGATCTCCTAAAATGAAACAATCTCTCCTCGTCGCTGCCCTCCTCGCCCTGGCTGTCTCCGCTTGCGGCAAAACCGAAGCCCCGAAGCCCGCTGAAGCCCCCAAGGTCGAAGCTCCGAAGCCCGCTGCTGAAGCCCCGAAGCCCGCTGACACCGCTGCCGCTGCTGCTCCGGCTGCCGCCGCTGCTGCTGCTCCGGCTGCTGCCGCCGCTGCTGCTCCGGCTGCCGCCGCTGCTGCTGCTCCGGCTGCTGCCGCCGCTGCTGCTCCGGCTGCCGCCGCTGCTGCTGCCCCGGCTGCCGCTGCTGCTGCTGCCCCGGCTGCCGCTGCTGCCGCGAAGAAGTAAATTTTCACCCGCCTTCGGGCAAGAAAAAGCCAGCCTTCGGGCTGGCTTTTTTGTTTTTGGTTGCTGTCCGTCCGGTTCAGAGAT
>JBAZOF010000056.1:0-13733 GCA_041648855.1 Sulfuritalea sp.
AGCTCGGGCAGCGGCCGCGTGTTGAGCACGTCCGTCGCTGCCAGCCAGCCGCGCCGCGCCTGACCGATGCCCAGGCGGAGGTGGGCGAAGTCGTCTGTGCTGTGCGCGTCCGAGTTGATGGCGACCAGCACGCCCTCCTCCTTCGCCATCATGCAGTGGCTCTCGAGCAGGTCGAGCCGTTCGGGGTGGGCGTTCAGTTCGAGGAAGCAGCCGCGTTGCCGCGCCTGGCGGATGATGCGCAGCATGTCCACATCGTAGGGTGCGCGGCTCTCGATGACACGGCCGGTAGGGTGCGCCAGCATGGTGAAATATGGGTTGTCCATCGCGCGCAGGATGCGCTCGGTCTGCCGTGCCCGCGGCAGGTCGAAGCGGCTATGCACGGCGCCGATGACCAGGTCGAGCCGGGCGAGCGACGCATCGGGCAGGTCGAGGCTGCCGTCGTCCAGGATGTCCACCTCGATGCCCTTCAGCAGCACGATGCCGTCCAGCTTTTCGTTCAGGCGGTCGATCGCGTCGCACTGTTCGGCGAGCCGGCGCGGATCGAGGCCGTGGGCCATGGCCAACCGCCGCGAGTGTTCGGTGATGGCGAGGTAGGACAAACCCAGCGCCTTGGCTGCCAGCGCCATTTCCTCCAGCGTATGGTGGCCGTCGGTAGCGTTGGTGTGTGCATGCAGGTCGCCGCGCAGGTCGGTCCACTCCACCAGTTGCGGCAAGCGCCCGGCACGCGCCGCCGCGATCTCGCCGCGGTCTTCGCGCAGTTCGGGCGCGATCCACGGCAGACCGAGCGCCTGATAGACGGACTCCTCGCTGGCTCCGGCAATGCGTTCGCGGCCGCGGAAGACGCCGTACTCGTTGAGTTTGAGGCCCTGCTCCTGGGCAAGGCGGCGCAGCGCGATGTTGTGCGCCTTGGAGCCGGTGAAATAGCACAGGGCCGCGCCATAGGACGCTTTTTCGACGACGCGCAGATCGACTTGCAGACCGCATTTCAGCACCACGCTGGCACGCGTCGGCCCGTGCGAGAGCACCTCGGCCGCCTCGTCGTAGGCGATGAAGCGCGCCATGACGGAACTGCCGGCCGCGGCAATGACCAGGATGTCGAGGTCGCCGACCGTCTCGCGGCAGCGCCGGTAACTTCCCGCCACCTCGACGCGGCTCACGCCGTACGCACTGGCGAGCCAGGCCACCAGAGACTCGGCGTACTGCGCCGCGGTGATGAGCTTGATGCGCCGCACCTTGGACAGATGCGCCTCGACCGCCTGCAGGATATTGGCCTCCATCTTCGCGCCGAAGCCGGGCAGGTCGCGGATGCGGCCATCGCGGGCGGCGCGCGCCAGTTGCTCCAGCGTCTGCACATCGAGCTCGTGCCAGAGCATGCGCACGCGTTTCGGCCCCAGCCCCGGCACATGCAGCAACTCGGTGATTGCCGGCGGCAACTCGGCATGCAGCTTGTCCAGCGCGCGGCATTTGCCCGTATCGACGATTTCGCGCATCTTGCCCGCGAGGTCGTCGCCGATGCCGGGCAGATCGGTCAAATCCTCGCCACGCTCGACCATGACGCGCACTTCCCGGCCCATTTCGCCGACGATGCGCGCGGCATTGCGGTAGGCGCGAATGCGAAACGGGTTGGCCTGCTCGATCTCCAGCAAGTCGGCGAATTCGGTGAACATCGCGGCGATGTCAGCGTTGTGGGTGGGCATCTCAGCCTCGATACTGATCCACCTGCCGGGCCAGGTCGCGCAACGGTGCGGCCACTTCCACCGGGTAGCCCGCCGGGGAGTCGAGGCTGCGCAGTGCGGCCGGCAGTGCGGCCAATTGGCCTTTGGCGTATTCACGCACTTCGGCGAGCGGTGACGAGGGCGCAGTGCGACGCCCCTGGCGCATGGCCGGGACCAGCAGGGCCGTACCCGGCCTGCTGTCGCCCTCCAGCGTCAGCGTGTCGCCCGCCATCCGCCCGTCGTCGTCGAAGCGGCGGAACACCTGTTTGCGCCCGGGCCAGGTGGCCTTGCCCTCCGAGCGCTTGCGTCGCGCCCTGCCCGCGTATTCCTGAAGCTTGTAGGCGCAGTCGAGAAAGGGATGATCGGCGGAGGTGTTCATGCGCGTGCCGACGCCGAAGCCGTCGATCGGCGCGCCGGCCCCGACCAGCGCCTGCACGGCATATTCGTCCAGGTTGCCGCTGGCGAAGATCCTGATTGCGCCCGCGTCGCCGGCATCGAGAATGGCGCGCACGCGGCGGGCATGTTCGCCCAGGTCGCCGCTGTCGAGGCGCACCGCCTGGATCGAAATGCCCTCCGCCGCCAATCTGCGCGCCAGCGGGAGGATGGCCGATGCCGCGGCTTCGGTGTCGTAGGTGTCGATCAGCAGCGTGGTCGCCTTGGGGTGGGACCGCGCGAAATGCTCGAAGGCCGCCAGTTCGTCGTCGTGGGTCTGCACGAATGAATGCGCCATAGTGCCGAACAGGGGAACATCCCAGCGCACGCCGGCCAGCACGTTGGAGCTGCCGTCGAAACCGGCCAGGAAGCTTGCCCGCGCCGAGAGGAGCGCGGCCTCGGCACCGTGGGCGCGACGCAGGCCGAAATCCACCAGCAGCTTGTCGCGCGCCGCGAGCCGCACCCGCGCCGCCTTGGATGCCGTGAGAACCTGCAACTGCAGCAGGTTGATGATGCGCGATTCGACCAGCTGCGCCTCGCGCAGCGGCGCCACGATGCGCACGATGGGTTCATCGACGAAGAACACCGTACCCTCGGCCATCGCCTGCACCTCACCGGTGAATCGCAGGCCGGCAAGCGAATCGGCGAAGCGCTGGTGGAAGCGGCCGCAGCCGGCGATCCAGGCGAGTTCCTCGGCACCGAAGCTCAAGCCCTCGAGATAATCCAGCACCTGCTCGAGGCCCGCAGCGACGAGGAAATTGCGCCCGGCAGGCATCTTGCGCACGAAGAACTCGAACACCGCAGTGGCTTCCATGCCCTGGTCGAAATAGGCCTGCAGCATGGTGAGTTGATACAAGTCGGTAAGCAGGACGTTCTCGGTGGGGCCTTTCATGGCTGGCTCCCTGCAACGGCTGCACCGGCCGCGACCATCTGCGCAACCGCCCGCCCGCCGTCACCCGGATGCACGTCGACCGCGCGAATGGCATCCCGCAGCAGCACCACCCTGTAGCCCAGGCGCAAGGCGTCGAGAACCGTCTGCAGCACACAGTAGTCCGTGGCCAGGCCCCCTGCGAATATTCTGCTCACCCCCATGTTCCGCAACTGCGCATCGAGGTCCGTACCGGAAAAGCCCGAGTAGGCATCCTTGTCGCGACTCGTGGCCTTGGCGACACGTTTTACTCCGGGCGGCAGGGCGAGGCTGGCGGCAAGGCGCGCTCCGGGTGAGTCCTTCACGCAATGGACCGGCCACGGCCCCCCCTCATGGCGGAACGAACAGTGGTCGGCCGGATGCCAGTCGAATGTCGCCCATATCGGCAGGGCGGCGTCCGCGAAACGGGCGATCCATTCATTGAGGGGAGCGATCACGGCATCCCCCTTGGGGACGGCAAGACTGCCCCCGGGCAGAAAATCCACCTGGACGTCGATGATCAGGAGTGCATCACCCGTCTGAAGTTCAGAAACACTGCTCATGAAGCCAACCCGGAATCAGCATTTTCATTGGCAAGAGAATCGGTCGTCGCCCCACGTCGCGGCACAGCCGATCACCCGATCAACGTCTTCGCTGATAGTAGCCAATCAGTTCGGTGCGGGCGAGGACATGGCCTTCCATGGCCTTTTCCAGCGCAGCTTTGGTCGGCCGCTGCAGATCCGGCAGCACCACGTCGAGTGCAAACAGCTTATGCATGTAGCGGTGCTTGCCGACGGGCGGACAGGGCCCGCCGTAGCCGGTACGCTGCCAGTCGTTCAAACCCTCCCGGGTTCCCGGCGGGAGATCCCTGGCCGCAACGCTCTCGGCAAGGCCCATGGCCGCCGGCGGCAGATTATAGAGAACCCAATGCACCCAAGTCATTCTGGGCGCCGCGGGGTCCGGGGCGTCCGGGTCGTCGACGATCAGGGCGAGGCTCTTCGTGTCGGCCGGCAGACCTGTCCACGACAGTTGCGGCGAGAGGTTCTGTCCCTCGCAGGTGAGCCGCGACGGGATCATGCCGTCGGGCATGAATGATCCCGAGTGGAGTGCGAACGACATGACGTTTTCTTTCCTGCTATCAAGGGGCATCAAACCTTCCGCTGCCACGGCGGAGAGGGCGACAAACACGGCCCACAGACCGGCCGTCCATTTTCCGGCATCACGGCAGGGACGAATCTTCATGGCTCCACGATCCCGCCAAAATGCCATTACTGCAACTGCTGACGCTGCCGCGGATCGGCGCAGCCAACTCAAGCCACGGTGATTCGCGTCGCAGTCGTGCCCGCCTTCTTGGGCAGCACGGCTTCGAGGACGCCATCCGTGTACTTGGCTTTCGCTGCGCCCTGCTCCACCTCCTTGTCGAGCGTAAAGCTGCGCGCCACTTTTCCATAATAGCGCTCGCTGTGAACAAGCTTCTTGCCTTCCTTCTGTTCCGTTTCCTTCTTGACCTCGGCGCTGATGGAAACCAGGTTGCCGTCGACGGAGATATGGATATCCTCTTTCTTGACGCCGGGAATTTCCGCCTTGATCGTATAGGCCTTGTCGTCTTCGCTTACCTCCAGCTTCATCTGCGGAGCGGCTGTCGCACCCTGAAATATCGGGCGCACCATGAAGCCCTTGAACAGGTTATCGAGGTCGCTGAATGGATCGATCCGCGTCAGTTCGTTGAGCGGATCGAAACGGGTAATGTTGGCCATGACACTTTCTCCTTCACTAGGGATTGATCCACGGATGGGCGAAGTCCAGTTGGCCCGGGACGGGCAAGAGACTAGTCGCGGACCCCCACCAGGGCTTCCACATCGGCCTCGGCCTGAAGCCAGTCCGACATTTCGTTTCCCGGAACAAAGCCGCGCTGTTCGGCGCGAAAATAGGCAGCCTCTGCGATCATCTGCTCGCGCGGACAATCGTAACCGGCAGAGGATGACGGAGAGGACGCGTTCGCTCCCCGCGCCTGCCGCCCCGAACCATTGCCCTTGGTCTTGCTTACCGGCTCACTCCTGGTTTTCATTTTTTTCTCCTGTTCTTTGTTCGGTTGCCTGGGAATACTGGCTGGCAGCGAAAAGCAGTAGTCGCCTTCATAAACATGGAAGACGGGCATCAACCGGCCCCTTTCGGCAGGTGGCTTCTCTTCGCGCGCGGCACTATGCACCATTCGACTCTTCCGCCCGGCGGAGGTTGAGTACAAACATCTCCCGCCCATCTGTCATCACTCGGGACAAATTGATCTCGACGGCAAACTCGCATCCGTCGGCGTCGACCGCTGGAACCCTTCGCCACGCGCCGTCTCGACACAGGTATATGAGATGCCTGGCGCAATAGCTCGGCGAACTACTCCCGAGAGAAAGGCCCGCAATGAATTCGCATATCGGCCGCCCGACCAGTCGCACTTGACTGACCCCGAAAATCCTTTCACCGGCTGCGCCGCAACTGCGAATCCTGCCGCTGCCGTCCAGCATCAACGTACCGTATTCGTCCCTGTTTACCAAGTTCGCCGCGGCATGATATATGTCGTGCTTCAATCCCTCTTCGTGTATCCCCACTACGCCTTGTCCGATCATGATTTTGGCTTTCCCCGGAAACGTTTCGACCGCTGCCGGAACGCAGGTGAACAAAGAGTCTCCGGTTGAAAACATATTCGGCATAGGCGATAAAGGGAATACCGCGGTCGCCGTATTCTGAATACCGGGAAGCCGGTACTTTATTGTGGGCGCCTGCTGCGGCCAACGACGGCAGGATGCCGCCCGGCGGCATCTCCGCCGACTCGCCCGATTTTCCATCCGGCGATCCCAATGAAAAACGCCCCGGGCAGGGGCGTCTTTTCCAATCTGCCGGCAACGGTGAAACTCGGCGAACTGGAAGCTATTGGCGGTGCGATTCCCGACGACCGGGCCCCATCCGGCCCGGATAGAGGTCGCGCCCCGCATCATTTACGTCACGACGCAACTGACGCCGCTCTTCGGGCGACAGGCGATTGCCGCGACCAGGCGGCATGGCATCGCGCGGGGAGAGTTGCTCGGCCCGCTGCTCGGCGGGCATCATCCGTTGCGGACCCCTGCCATCCCGTTCCGGCGACGGACGAACCACCTCCTGCGCGGAGGCGCCGATGGCCAGAAGCCACAGGGCACTCACCACGACCATCCGTCTCGTCCTGCGTTTTGCCGTCACAGCCGAACCTCTATCATCTTCAATGAAGGATATTGTAAACCTGCTGGCCGGCAACATGGCTGGCCGCCATCAGGTGATCGACGCCTGCCTGCGGTTCCGCGCCCCACAAAGCCAGCCCAGCGGCCAATGCCATGCTGAAGAATAGCGCTTTCATGATTCCCTCCAATGTCCTGTTTTTGGCCCAGTGCTGCGCTTTCAGGCACGATTGCATTCTCGGCGGGGGCTGTAAGCCAAATGTTGCCATCCCACCGGCTTTGTAATCGTTTGTAAAGGCTGCTGGCGGGATGCAGGCGATCCGGCTAGGATTCGCGCCATGAAGGATTTCAAAGCCAAGATTCTGGTCGTCGATGACGACCTTCGCCTGCGCCAACTGCTTGAGCGCTACCTCTCAGATCAGGGTTTTACGGTCAAGGCAGTACCCGACGCGCCCGGCATGGACCGCGCGCTGGAGCGCGAGCTTTACGACCTGATCGTGCTCGATCTCATGCTGCCCGGCGAAGACGGCCTCGCCATCTGTCGCCGGCTGCGCGGAACAGCAAGTCCGGTGAACATCATCATGCTGACGGCCAAGGGCGACGACGTCGATCGCATCGTCGGCCTCGAAGTCGGCGCCGATGACTATCTGCCCAAGCCCTTCAATCCGCGCGAACTGGTGGCGCGCATCCATGCCGTGCTGCGCCGCCGCGCTGCGCCGCCGCCTCCCGGCGCCCCGGCCATCAGCGAAGAAAGCGTGAGTTTCGGCAAGGTGCGGATCAACCTGGCGACGCGCGAACTTGAACGCGATGACGTATCGACCCTGCTGACCACGGGCGAGTTCGGCCTGCTGCACGTGCTGCTGGAGCATCCGCGTCAGCCGATGAGCCGTGACAAGCTGATGGAACTGGCACGTGGCCGCGAATATGAGGTCTTCGATCGCGCCATAGATGTACAGATCTCGCGGCTGCGCAAACTGGTCGAGGAAGATCCCGGCAAGCCGCGCTACATACAAACCGTGTGGGGCTTCGGCTACGTCTTTGTTCCTGATGGAAAAAAGCACGAATGAAACTGTTGCCGCGCTCGCTGCTGTGGCGCACGTTCCTGTTCGTCGCCCTGCTGATGCTGCTTTCCGTCGCGGCATGGTTCGCCATTTTCAGAAGCTACGAGCGCGAACCGCGCGCCCGGCAACTGGCGCAGACCCTGGTCAGCGTTGCCAACCTGACGCGCGCGGCACTGATCTCCGCGCGGCCGGAGGCACGCCGCGAGTTGTTGCGCGACCTGTCCGACCGCGAAGGAATTCACATTTATCCGGCCGACGCGTCGGATCGCGTCGCCCCCCTCCCCGACCGGCCCTTTCTGCATCGGGTGGAAGAACTGGTTCAGGAACAGATGGGACCGGCGACCCGCCTGACCCTTGAGCGTGAAGGCGAACGCGCCCTGTTCATCAATTTCCGCGTCGATGACAGCGACGAAGGCGGCTTCTGGCTGGCCCTGCCCCGCGAACGCATCGATCGCGTGCTTCCGCTCGGCTGGCTGGGCTGGGGAGTGGCGGCGCTGCTGCTCTCGCTGGTCGGCGCGTGGCTGATCGTCTACCGCATTACCCGCCCGCTCAAGGCCTTGGAACTGGCCGCGCGCAAAGTCGGCGCTGGCGACACGGCGCTGCGCCTCGACGAGAACGGCCCGTCGGAGTTGGCCACGGTCGCCCATGCCTTCAATCAGATGAGCGCCGACCTTGCGCAGATGGATCAGGACCGCGCCCTGATTCTTGCCGGCATTTCGCACGACCTGCGCACGCCGCTGACGCGCCTGCGCATGGGCATCGAAATGGCGGCTGACGAAGGCCTGCGCGAAGGCATGACCGTCGACGTCGAGGAAATGGACAAGACCATCGGCCAGTTCCTCGACTTCGCCCGTTCGGAAGGCGGCGAAACACCGCAGGACGTCGATCTCGCCGCCCTGCTGGCCGAACTTGCCGCGCAGTACCGGCGCCGCGGCTTCGATATCGCCGTCTCGCCAGCGCCGACTTTTACACGAGCGGTTTCGGTGCGGCCGCAAGCCTTGCGCCGCGCCATCAGCAACCTGATCGACAACGCGCTGCGCCATGCCGGCAACCAGTCGCCGGTCGAACTGGCCTTGAGCGCCACCGCGGGCGAGTTCAGCATCGAAGTGCGCGACAGCGGTCCGGGAATTCCCGCGGAAGAGGCGGAGCGCGTCAAGCGTCCCTTCGCCCGGCTCGAAGCTGCCCGCACCAATGCTGTCGGCGCCGGACTGGGGCTCGCCATCGTCGATCGCGTCGCGCGCTCGCACAACGGCCGCCTCGAACTGCTGCCGCGCGCCGGCGGCGGGCTGATTGCCCGGCTGACGCTGCCTGCGCCCAACCAACCCACAACGACGGCGTCATGAACGACACTTCCACACCCTTTTCCCGCGTCGGCGGCGAGCCGGCCGTACGCCGGCTGGTCAAGCGCTTCTACGAACTCATGGATACGCTGCCCGAGGCTTACGGCATCCGCAAGCTGCACCAGACCGACCTGTCCAGTGCCGAAGAAAAGCTGTTCATGTTCCTCTGCGGCTGGCTCGGCGGCCCGCAACTCTATGTCGAGAAATTCGGCCACCCCAAACTGCGTGCGCGCCACCTGCCGTTTCCGATTGGCAGCGACGCAGCCGAACAGTGGATGCTGTGCATGCGCCAGGCCATGGCCGAAGTCATCACCGACGAGGGCTTGCGCGCCGCGCTGGACAAGTCGCTCAACGACCTCGCCTACCACATGCGCAATCGCAACGATCCGCCCGCGGCTTAGAGGTAATACTGCTCACTTAACCGTTCGTGGTGAGCCTGTCGAACCACCATTCGCGTAGCCAGAGCCCTTCGACAAGCTCAGGGCGAACGTAATTCTTCTTAAGTGATCGGTATTGGGCTTAAAGGTCGCTGCTGGCCTGTGCCCGCCGCAGCGACAGTGCGTGGCGGTGCCGGGCCATCAGGCGCGGATCGGTGACGATGACGCCGATGGTTTCGCCGATCACCATCACCACCCCCAGCACCGGCAGCACCAGCATCAGGCCCGAGACGCCGGCGACGGCGCCGCCGACGAATATCATCAGCACCGTGACCAACGGGTGCAGTTCGAGGCTCTTGCCGATGGTCAGCGGCATATAGACGAAGTCGTCGAGCAGTCGCGCCCCGACGAACAGGGCAATCGCCCAGTAGGCCATGCCCGGCGCGTCGGGAAAGTCGGTCGCCGCCACCAGCACCACGAGAAGGCCGCCGAGGATCGAGCCGACATAGGGCACCCAGGCCAATACGGCGCAGATCAACCCCAGCGCCAGCGGTCCGGGAATGCCCAGCGCCCACAAACCCGCGGCGAGCGTCAGGGTATCGAGCACGGTGAGGTTGATCAGACCCATGAAATAGGCACGCGCGGTGCGATCGATCTCGTGCAGCAGATACAGGGTCTTCTCGAAAAAGGCGTTGGGGACTGCGGCGCTCAGAAAGCGCTTGAAGCGGCGCCCGTCGCGCAGGAAGAAGAAGGCCAGAAACGGGGCCAGCATCAGAGAGGGAGCCCAGGCCATGATGCCGATGGCGACCGGTTCCAGATGATCGGCAACGCTGCCCGCGCCCTGCGCCAGACGCGCCGCCACGGTATCCGCGAGACGCGCGCTGGCCAAGGTCGGCCAATGGGCCTCGATGCTGCGCAGCGAATTGTCGAGCAGCTGCAAACCACCCTGCACATAACGGCTCACGTTCTTGTCGGCCAGTTGCGCAGCCAGCCATGGCATCAGGGCGATACCAAGAACCAGCAACAGCGCCAGGAACCCCAGAGTGACCAGGCTTGAAGCGGCATCCCGGCTCATGCCGCGATAGATCAGCAACCTGACCGGCGGGTAAAGAAAGTAATACAGGATCAACGCCAGCAGAAAAGGCACCACCAGCCACAAGATTTTCTGGAAGACCAGAAGCAGCAGGCATGTCGCGGCAATGATCGCCGCCCAGACCACGGGTCCGGAACCGTGGTTGCCACGATGCCCGGCCTCATGCGAGTCGATCGATGCGCTCACGGACGGGTGCTACAGGAGATGGTGATAGGCGCCCACCGAGAGCGCCATGTCCCGCATGCGAGCGCCCAAGTGGCCGGCCAACTGGCGCGAGATCTTCGAGGCGATGCGGGCGTGGGTATCGAGCAGACCGACGAAATCATCGCGAAAGAACACGATCAGCTGGCAGGGTGACGCCGCGCGGGCCTGCGCCGAACGCGGCGAATTGTCCAGCAGCGCGAGCTCGCCGAAAAATGTGCCGGCACCGAGTTGCGCGACGCGCCCGGAATCCCCCTGACGCCGCCTGGGACGGGAAACCGCCGGATCATTGCCGCCGGGATGCGCCTCCCGCCCGGCATCGCCATACGCCTGGCGGGAAATCAGCACTTCGCCCGACGCGATGATGTAGATAGCCTGCCCTTCCTCGCCTTCATCGAAGATCACCTCGCCATCGAGAAAATCACGCTCGTGCAGTAGGCCATCGACGATCTGCAACTCGGCCGGCGTCAGATTGACGAACAGACTCAGCTGGTGCAGGCGTTCCAGGCGCGGCGATGTCTTTCTGGGGCGAAACAGGCTGACCACAATATCGGCTCCAAACAATGACAGGATTCTAATTCAAACGGCTTCCGGCTCAGCAAGCGGATAGCTGGCCAGCGTCTTGTAGCTCGCCGCGGAAGGATGCAGATGGGTCTCGACCAGAGCAAATTCGCTGGCCCGCCAGAGGATCGGCGTTTCCAGCCTGGGCAGCGACCCGCAGCGGGCACGGCGCGCCAGCGTGATGTGCGGCACCAGATCTGCCCCGGAACGATGGTCGATGGTGAAGCCGGCGGCGCGCAGGTCAGCGACCAGCGACGCGGCCAGCCGGCGCAGCGGCTGCGGCACCTCGCGGCAACCCGCCCACAGGATGCCGCGCTGCGGCCAGAAGCCCAGCCGGTCGATGCTCAGGTCGAAGGCCTCGGCGCGAATCCCGGCGGCTATTTCTCCCAGCTTGGGAAGCTGGGTCGGTGTCACCGAGCCGACGAAAGCCAGGGTCAGGTGCAAGGCCGCCGGGTGCATCACCCGGCCGCCGCGGGACGTCAGTTCGTGTGCCAGCGCCAACAGATGCGAGCTCGCCTCGTGGTCGGGCCATAGCGCAAAGAACACCCGATGCGAGTGCGCCTCGGTCATGCCGCCTTACCCGACACGGACCAGTAGCGCTACGGCATGCGCCGCAATGCCTTCGCCCCGGCCTTCGAAACCCAGGCGTTCATTGGTTTTGCCCTTGACGTTTACCGCCTCGGCCGCGATGCCGAGGTCGGCCGCGATGTTGGCGCGCATCGCCGCGACATGGGGCGCGATGCGCGGCGCCTGGGCAATGATCGTGGCGTCGATGTTGCCGACCTGCCAGCCTGCCGCGCGCACGGCGTCCATGGCGCCGCGCAGCAGCGTACGGCTGTCGGCCCCCTCCCACTGCGAACCGGTGTCGGGAAACATGCCGCCGATGTCGCCCAGCCCGGCGCCGCCGAGAATCGCATCGGTGATCGCATGCAGCAGCGCGTCGGCATCCGAATGCCCGAGCAGGCCCTGGTGATGGGGAATATGCACACCGCCCAGAATCAGCTTGCGGCCCGGCGTCAGCGCGTGCACGTCGTAGCCCTGACCGACGCGAAATGGAAGCTTCATTGCGGAAAAACCCTTTCACAACAGCTGCGAGACATGGACTTTCTTTCCTGCAATCGACCTTGCTTCGAAGCCTGACGCGCCGGTTGGCGGACGCCCGACAATTATGCCATGCCAATCATCGATCCCCGATCAATCCGGAACGGGATACCGGTAGTGGAAATCATTCAGGTACCCCGTCACCGCTTCGACGTCGTATTCGCTCCACTCGAGCTTCGACAGCAGCGCCCAGCGACGCACTTCGGATTTGAGGCTGGGCCAGTCCGTGACGAGCTTCTTTTCCCGCCAATGAACCTGGACATTGTGACAGGCAAGGCAATGCGTCGAATACAGTAGTTCGCCCCGTCTGGCATCCCGAATCGGCTGTGCGTCGGCCTCGGCAAGATGTCCGGACAAGACCAGCAGCATTACGATCATCGATCTGCGCAGCATGGCGCCCCCTAAAACGTCAACCTGGGGTTCAGTATATGCCCGGCCGGACGACGAACAGGCCGCAAACGCGCACGGCGGCGCCATGATTCATGGGCGACGCCGTGCGGAAGAGCCGGGAAACAGCCTATTTCTTCTTCGGTGCGCGGCAGCCGAGCTGCTTCGCCTTTTCATTCGCATAGGGCTCCAGGCCCTTGCCGCAGGTCAGCGGGTCCTTCGGCATCATGGCGCCCTTGCCTGCCTTGCAGCCGAAATTTCCGGCCTTGCCCGGCTTGCCGATCATCTTCCAGCCCTCGGGACAGCTCGGGCCGGCAGCCTTGGCGGGAGCCGGGGCGCCTTCCACCACCAGCTTCGCTTCGGCCTTGCCGACACACGGGAAGTGCGTGGTGATCTTCTTGCCTTCGGCCTTGATGCTGTAGGTGCCGGCCTTGGCGTAGGTCTTGGCGATGGTCACCGGAAACTTGTTTTCCCGGCCGTCCACCTTGATGTTGCGCGACTCGCTGCCATCGTCGAAATGCACCTCCATGCCGCAATTGTTCGATGCCTCGCCCTCGGCGGAGATCGTGATCTTCACTTCCTTGCCCGCCTGGGCAGGGCTGGGATCGAACTTCAAGCCGCCGATGCCGCCGCTCTGGGCCAGAACGAGGCCGGAAGATAACGCCAGGACAACACCAAGGATGGATTTCATGAGAGGGCTCCTTTATCGATGAATATAGACCAACACATTCAAGGCTAGCGCATTTTTATCGGGATGGACAGGCTATTCAAAGCGGCTATCAACCGGCCCGCGATCGCCTAAACCGCTCACTCGCAAGGGAGCGAGAACTAGGCTTTGCCCCGGTTTTGCAGCACCCATTCCGCCATCTGCAGATCCACCGGATAGGTGACCTTGAAATTGCTGGCGTCGGCCGCCACGAGGCGCGGCAATAGCCCCAGCGCTTCGATGGCACTGGCTTCGTCGGTAACCTGCGGCGCGAAATCGAGCGCATCGAGCAGCAGGTGATGACGGAACATCTGCGGCGTTTGCGCCTGCCACAGGCCCTCACGTGACACGGTCCGGCGAATGCGGCCGTTTTCGTCGGCGCGCTTCAGGGTGTCGGCGACGGGCACCGCAAGCAGCCCGCCGGCATCGTCCTCGCCCACCTCGGAGATCAGATTTTCGACCATGGCGACGGTCAGGCAGGGTCGCGCGGCATCGTGCACCAGTACCCAGTCGCTGCCAATTCCGCCACGGTCGCCGAGTTCGCCGGCCATCGCCCGCAGGCCGTTGGCGACGCTGTGCGCGCGGGTATCGCCGCCGCAGCGCAGAACGCGCAATTTCGGGCCGAGCGTCGCCATTTCAGCCACTGGCCAAT
>JBAZOF010000057.1:0-13705 GCA_041648855.1 Sulfuritalea sp.
GGCGAAAGCGGCCAGGGCGATGCCGAGCGCGAACACCAGCGTGTAGATCAGCTTGATGTCGATGCCCAGCGACTGCACCATGTCGCGGTTGCTGGCGCCGGCGCGAATCATCATGCCCAGCCGCGTCTTCTGGATCAGGAAATAGAGTCCGGCCGCCAGCAGCAGGCAGACGCCGGAAATCGCCAGGCGATAGACGGGATAGGACAGGTTTTCGGTCAGCGGAATCGACGCATTGAGCAGCGCCGGCACCGCGACGCCATGCACGTCATCGCCCCAGATCAGGCTGCGCAATTCCTCGAAAACCAGAATCAGCCCGTAGGTGAGCAAGACCTGATAGAGGTGATCGCGCTGATAGAGATGGCGGAACAACAGGCGTTCCAGCGCCATGCCGAGGATCACGGTGAGCGGAATGGCGAGCAGGATGGCAACCGTCAGGCTTCCGGTCAGGCTGGAGAGCGACCAGGCCAGATAGGCGCCGACCATGTAGAAGCTGCCGTGCGCCAGATTGATGATGCCCATGATGCCGAACACCAGCGTCAGGCCGCTGGCCACCAGAAACAGCAGCAAGCCGTATTGCAGGCCGTTGAGCAACTGAATGAGAAAGAAAGCGAAATCCATCAGCTTGAGTGTCTAGAAGTCGGCGCTGGCAATACGGCGATCAGAGGACAAAAAAAGGGCGGCTTGGCCGGCCGCCCTGTTGCGGAACGAAGACTAGGCCTTGCAACCGCGTGCCGGGTCGGCCAAGGCCTTCCAGGCCACGCCCTGCACCTTGTTCTCCTTGCCGACCACCTTGCGCAGATACATGTCCTGCACCGGGTTGTGCGCCTTGGACAGGGTCCAGACGCCGCGCGGGCTGTCGATCTTGGCCGCTTCCATGGCCTTGATCACGCCCACCTTGTCACTGACATTGCCCTTGACGGCATCGAGGCCCGCAGCCAGCAACTGGCCGGCGTCGTAGCCCTGAACGGCGTAGACGTCGGGTTGCAGCTTGAAGGTCTTGGCATAGGCGAGGCGGAATGCCTTGTCTTTCTTGGTGTCGAGGCCGTCGGCATAGTGCAGCGTGGTTTCGACGCCTTCGCCGGCATCGCCCACCGCTTCGAGCACGCCATCGGTGAGGAAGCCCGAGCCATACAGAGGAATCTTGCCCTTGAGGCCGGCTGCCTGATAATCCTTGAGGAATTTGGCTGCACCGCCGCCGGCAAAGAAGGCAACGACCGCATCCGGCTTGATGCTGGCGATCTCGGTCAGCAAGGCCTGGAACTCGACTTGCGGGAACGGAACATACAGCTCCTTGGTCAGCTTGCCGCCTTCCTTCTCGAAGCCCTCCTTGAAGCCCTCCATCATCTCCTCGCCCGCCGCGTATTTCCAGGTGATGAACACGGCATTCTTGTGGCCCTTGGCCTTGAGCACCTTGCCCAGCGCATGCGTGGTCTGCCAGTTGGAGAAGGACGTACGGAAGAAGTTCGGCGCGCACATCGCACCGGTCATGGCGCCGGCACCGCCGTTGGGGTTGATCCAAAGGGTGCCGGACTCCTTCAGTACCTTGGCCATGCCCATCACGACGCCCGAATGGACGGTGCCGATGACGACATCGACCTTGTCGCGCTGCACCAGCTTGTTGACGTTCTCCGGCGCCTTGGCCGGGTTGGACTCATCATCGACCGTGACGTACTCGATCTCGCGTCCGCCGAGCTTGCCGCCGCGTTCCTCGATGGCCAGCTTGAAGCCGTTGGTGATGGCGACGCCAAGCTGCGCGAAAGTGCCTGTATAGGGAAGCATCAGGCCGACTTTCAGCTTGCCCTGCTGGGCCAATGCCGTCCCGGTCGGCAGCAGGGTGCCCGCCGCTGCAACACCTGCGATGGCGGTGCTGCCCAGCAGAAACTCGCGACGATCGTAACCGGCCTTCTCATTCTTGTTCATTGTCCTTCTCCTCACTTTACGTTTTTCTGACAGGGCACAAAGGCATTTGCGCCCGATGTGTTTTAGAACTTCAATCACAACACTTCCGCGTTGGTGCGTCAAGCCAATTGATACGTCATGGCTTGCCTCCGGCGACTCAACGCAGTTTGAAGCGCTGAATCTTGCCGGTCGCCGTCTTCGGCAACTCGGCCACGAACTCGATCCAGCGGGGGTACTTGTAGGGTGCCAATTGATTCTTGACATGCTGTTTGAGCGCCGCATCGAGAGCGTCCGACGGTTCGATGCCGGCCTTGAGCACGACGTAGGCCTTGGGCTTGACCAGTTCATCGGTATCGGCGTGCGCCACCACGGCGGCTTCGAGGATGGCCTCGTGGGTCATCAGCGCGCCCTCGACCTCGAAGGGCGAAACATAGATGCCGCCGACTTTGAGCATGTCGTCGGAGCGCCCGCAATACTGGAAATAGCCATCATTCGATTCGATGTACTTGTCGCCGCTGCGCGTCCAGTCGCCCATGAAGGTGTGTCGCGACTTCTCGCGGCTGTTCCAGTACATGACCGCCGCGCTGGGACCGTTGATCTGCAGTTCGCCGATCTCTCCCGGCGCCACCGGGTTGCCGTCCTCGCCGATCAGGCGCACCGCATAGCCTGGAACAGGCTTGCCGGTGGTGCCGTAACGCACCTCGCCGGGACGGTTGGACAGAAAGATGTGCAGCATCTCGGTGGAGCCGATGCCGTCGAGAATTTCGACACCGAAATGCTCGGTCCACCGCTTGCCGATGTCGGCCGGCAGGGCCTCGCCGGCCGAGGTGCAGACGCGCATGCGCAGTTCTTTCGGCCCCGGCAGGTCGGGACTGGCGAGCAGACCGGCATAGAGCGTCGGCACGCCATAGAAAATCGTCGGTTTATGCTCGCGCAGCCTTTTGAAAACCGCCTCGGGCGTCGGCCGCTCGGCCATCAGCACCGTCGTGGCGCCTACCGAGAGCGGAAACGTAAGCCCGTTGCCCAAGCCATAGGCGAAAAACAGCTTGGCCGCCGAGAACACCAGATCGTCCTCGCGAATGCCGAGTACCGGCTTGCCGTAGAGCTCAGCGGTCTGGATCAGATGTGAATGCAGATGCACGGTTCCCTTCGGCGTCCCCGTCGAGCCCGAGGAATACAGCCAGAAGCAAAAGTCGTCGCAGGTGGTCGGCGCCGGATCGAAGTTCGGGCTGACACCTTTCATCAGGTCGCTCAGACATTGATGTCCCTTGCCATCGCTGCCTGAAACGATGATGTGGCGCAGCGTCTTGTGCTTCGCGACGATCGGTGCGAACTGTGGCCACAGGACTTCCGAAACGACCAGAGCCTTGGCCCGCGAATCGCCGAGCATGAAGTCGTAGTCAGCCGTGGTCAGCAGCGTATTGGCGGCGATCGGCACGATACCGGCCTGAATGCTGCCGAGAAATGCGGTTGGAAAATCGATGGTATCGAGCAGGCAGAGCATCACCCGGTTCTCGGCTTCGAGACCGATGCCGGCCAGCACATTGCCGAAGCGATTGACCCGCTCGGCAAGGTCGCCGAAAGTATAGCGCCCTTGGTCGTCTATGTAGGCGATCTTCTGCGCGCGTCCGGCTTTCAGATTTCTCTGGATCAGGTCGTAGGCCGCGTTGTACTGGCGCGGGATCTTCACCTGCGGCGGCGATGTCCTGTGATCGGCTGAGCTCAGTTCCGGCATCTCAATCTCCTCCTCCGCTCCATGGCGGCTGGTCTTCTGGTTTCTGAACTTTCGTTCTTGCGTGCTGCAAATGCTGCGATCAGCTGAACGCCTGTATCCCCGTCTGTGCCCTGCCCAGGATCAGCGCATGAATGTCGTGCGTGCCTTCGTAGGTATTGACCACTTCCAGATTGACCACATGGCGGATCACGCCGAACTCGTCGGAGATACCGTTGCCGCCCAGCATGTCGCGCGCCATGCGGGCAATTTCGAGCGACTTGCCGCAGGAGTTGCGCTTCATGATCGAGGTGATCTCCACGGCGGCGATGCCTTCGTCCTTCATCCGTCCCAGGCGCAGGCAGCCTTGCAGCGCCATGGTGATCTCGGTCTGCATGTTGGCCAGCTTCAACTGGATCAGCTGATTGGCGGCCAGCGGGCGGCCGAACTGCTTGCGGTCCAGGGTGTATTGGCGGGCGGCATGCCAGCAGTACTCGGCGGCGCCCAATGCCCCCCAGGCGATGCCGAAGCGCGCGGAGTTGAGGCAGGTGAAGGGGCCCTTGAGGCCGCGCACCTCGGGGAAGGCGTTCTCTTCGGGACAGAAGACTTCGTCCATGACGATCTCTCCCGTGATCGAGGCTCTGAGGCCGACCTTGCCGTGGATGGCAGGGGCGCTGAGGCCCTTCCAGCCCTTTTCGAGGACGAAGCCGCGGATCTGGCCGCCGTCGTCCTTGGCCCAGACGACGAAAACGTCGGCGATCGGGCTGTTGGTGATCCACATCTTGGAACCGGAGATGCTGTAGCCGCCATCGACGGCGCGGGCGCGGGTGACCATGCTGCCGGGGTCGGAGCCGTGATTGGGTTCGGTGAGGCCGAAGCAGCCGATGAGTTCGCCGGTGGCGAGCTTCGGCAGGTACTTCTTGCGGGTGGCTTCGTTGCCGAATTCGTAGATCGGCACCATGACCAGCGAGCTTTGCACGCTCATCATGGAGCGGTAGCCGGAATCGACACGCTCGACTTCGCGCGCGGCCAGCCCGTAGCAGACGTAGTTCATGCCGGCGCCGCCGTATTCTTCGGGAATGGTGGTGCCCAGCAAACCGAGTTCGCCCATTTCGCGGAAGATCGCGGGGTCGGTCTTTTCGTGGCGGAAGGCTTCGAGCACGCGCGGGGCCAGCTTGTCCTGGGCGTAGGCTGCCGCCGTGTCGCGCACCATGCGCTCGTCTTCCGTCAGTTGCCGGTCCATCAGCAACGGGTCTTCCCAATTGAATCTCGGTTGGCTGCTCATCTGAACTCCAGTATCAATGTATGGTCATGCCGCCGTCGGCGGCAAGAATCTGTCCTGTCACGTAAGCCGAGGCATCCGACGCGAAGAAAAGGAAAACCGGCGCGATCTCATCGGGCTCTGCCCAGCGGCCGAGGGGAATGCGATCGAGATACTTTTCCTTGAACCGCTCATCGGTGCGAATCGTCTCCGTCATCGGCGTGGCAGCGCCGGGTGCAATGGCGTTGGCTGTAATGTTGTAGCGCGCCAACTCTTTCGCCGTACTCTTGGTCATGCCCAGAATGCCGGCTTTCGCCGCGCTGTAGTTGATCTGGCCGATGGTGCCGAGAACTCCCGCAGCGGACGTCACGTAAATTATACGGCCGTACTGACGCTCGATCATGCCTCCGACCACTGCCTGCAGGCAGTTGAAGGCGCCGGTCAGATGCACGCCGATCACCTGCTGCCACTGCTCGCCGGTCATCTTGTTCAGCATGGCGGTGCGCGTGATGCCGGCATTGTTCACCAGGATGTCGATCCGGCCCCAGGCCGCATTGACCCGCGCCGCAGCCGCCTCCACCTGCGCACGATCGGCGACGTCGCAGGCGACGCCGATCGCCGTGCCGCCAGCGCCGACTATCTCGGCCGCGACCTTGGCCGCAGCCTCGCCGTTCATGTCCACGACTGCCACCTTGGCGCCCTCGCGGGCGTAGGCGTGCGCCACCGAGGCACCGATGCCTTGTCCGGCACCGGTGACAAACGCGACTTTTCCTTCGAGCTGCACGCAATCAGCCCTTGGGCTTCGCCAGCACCTGTTCGGCGAACTTGTCGTCGAACAGCGCGCCTTCGGCCACCAACTGGCGGAACTTGATGAAGTCGATGACATCCTTGCCGGTCGGCTTCTTCGCGTCGAAGGCATTGAAGCCGAGCCAGGCTTCGTGGTTCATGTTGGCCGCGAGCCAATGGCGGTTCGGCAGCTTCATCTGGTCCCAGAAGAACTTCTTCTTGCCGCGGATGCCGTCGATCGAATTGATCAGGCAATTGGGGAACAGGTTGGCGAACTTCCATACCAGGCGATTGACTTCGGCGTCGAGCAGTTCGAAATCGGTCTTGCACTCGGCCATCAGCGCCTTGGCGGCGGCGATCTTGTCGCCGGCCACGGCTTCGCCGTAAACGATTTCGCCGTCATCGACGAAGGTATCCGTACGCACCAGCGGATTGCGAACCCACTGGCCGTCCTTCTTCAGCACCGGCACCACCTTGGTGACGAGGCCCTTGGACTTCATCTTGTAGGCGCTCCACGTCTCGCAGGAAATGCAGTTGTACATCGCATCTTCCATCGACAGGAACCACGGCAGAAAGTCGGTCGAGCCGCCGACCGGCGCCGAGCCGTGCTTGGGACCGGCCTGGCCGTAGATCGCCAGGTCGGAAGACACCGTGATGTCGGTCGCCATGCCGATTTCCTGGCCGCCCGCGACGCGCATGCCGTTCACGCGACAGATGACCGGCTTCTTGCAGTTGAGGATGCCGTCCACCATGGCGTTGAACAGGTCCATGTACTCGCCGTATTCGTTGGGGCGCTTGGAATAGTAGGACGCGTATTCGGCGGTATTGCCGCCGGTACAGAAGGCCTTGTCGCCCACCGCCGTAAATACCACGGCGACGACCTTGCGGTCGCTCGAGGCACGCTGCATCCCGGCGATGACGCCCTTGACCATGTCCGTGGTGTAGGAGTTGTACTGGCTCGGATTGTTGAGCCAGATCCAGGCAGAGAACAGGCCCGGCACTGCTGCGCCCTTGTCGTCCAGCACCGGACGCTCCTCGTAGATCACCGTCGGCGCATCATCGGGCGATGCGCTGCCGAAGTGGCTGTTGTCGATGAGCTGGTGATCCTTGAGATCGTTTTCCCTGCGTAGCCATTCCAATGCCATGGTAGTTCTCCTCTTTGAATTCGGTGGGTCGTGGGTCGATATAAAAAACGTGTTCAGAAATCCGGGGTCAGGATCACGCGACGATTGAGCTTGCCATGGTGCGCCTGGTCGAAAACCTCCTCGATCTGGCTCATCGGCCGCGTCTCGACAAAGGGTTCGAGCACGATGCGGCCATCGACGCACATGTCGAGTACTTTCGAGTAATGCTCGGGCAGGCAGCCCCAGGTGCCGATGAGTTCGGCGTCGAAAGCCATCAGCTTGGACAGCATGTAGGACGTTTCGTCGGTGCCGTAGCCGACCACCACCAGCGTGCCGGTGAATGACAGCAGGGACAGGGCCAGTTCCTGGCCCGGTTTGGTGCCGGTGACCTCGAAGATCTTCCAGCCGTAGTTCGAGGGGATGCCCTTTTCCTTGCAGTAGGCCTTGAAGCCTTCCTTCACTTCCTTGGGGCTCTTGCCTTTCGGATTGATCGTGAAATCCGCGCCGTATCCCTTCATGAATTCCAGCTTGTCGGCATTGATGTCGATGCCGATCACCGTGCTGGCGCCCATGCCCTTGGCCACCTGGGTCATGAAGCTGCCGACACCGCCGGCGGCACCGATGACGATGACGCGGTCGCCCGGCTGCAGGCGGGCGCGCAGGCCGGCCTGGTAGGGGGTGGTCACCGCATCGGCGATCACCGACAGGTGTTCCAGCGGAATCTTGCCGCGATTGCCGACGATGCAGAGATCCGCGGCCGGAACCGGGATATGGCTGGAGAAGCCGCCGTAAATGCCCATCGAATTGCCCGGCATCTTTTGGGCCAGGCAGCGGTTGCCGCGTCCCGTCTTGCACAGCTCGCACTTGTTGCAGGGCAGTACGGCGGGAATGATGACTTCCTTGCCCAGCACCCGCGCATCACCCGCCACCACGACACCGGAAATCTCGTGACCGAGCGACAAGGGGGGCGGCTGCTCGGTGCGCACGCCCATGTAGAAGTACGAAAGATCGGTATGGCAGACGCCGCAACCCTTGATCTCGACGAGCGCCTCGCCCGCCTTCAGCTCGGGCACCGGAATTTCGGTGCGCTGCAGCGTTCCCGGCACCGTCATCTGCCATGTCTGTATGCTCTTTGGAATCATTGACCTTCTCCTGGTTACCTTGTTGTCCGATGAGTTACTTGTTCTTCCAGACCGGCTTGCGCTTCTCGATGAACGAGTTCAAGCCTTCCTTGGCATCCTCGGTGGCCATCAGGTCCTTGAGGTAATGCTGTTCGATATGGAACAGGGCCTCGTAGAAAGGCCGCGTTGCCGCCTCCTTGACCGCCTTCTTGGTATGGATCAGCGCGACGCGGGACAGCGATGTGAACTGGTGGAGGAACTTCTCCGTGTCGTGGACAAAGCTCTCCTTGGGAAACACGCAATTCACCAGGCCGAGGCGATGCGCTTCCTGCGCGTCGATGATGCCGCCGCCCAGCAGCAACTCCATGACCTTGGTCATCGGCAACTGGCGCGGCAGCAGGATTGCGGCAATCGGCGGAAACACGCCGAGCTTGATTTCCGGCTGGCCGAGCTTGGCGCTGTCCGAGGCGACTACCATATCGCAGGCGATGGCCAGTTCGCAGCCGCCGCCCAGCGCCGCTCCGTTGACCGCAGCCACGGTGGGGATCGGCACCTGCATCAGGCGCTTCAAAATGCCATGGAAGACCTCGATCATCTTCACCACCTTGTCGGGCGTGTGATCGACCACGTCCACGCCTGACGAGAAGGTCTTGTCGCCGTTGCCGGCAATGACCAGCACCTTGGCCGTGGTGTTTTCCATCGCCATGTCGAGCGCTGTATTCATCTCCTCCATGGTCGCGATATCCAGCACGTTGTAGGGCGGCCGGTTGATGGCGATGCGCAGCGTCTCGCCGTTATCTTCGTAGGAGATGAATTTGAAATCTGCCATGGCTTGTTTCCTCTGGTTTCCTGTTTGCCGCGGTTTTAAAAAAGATCGTCCATCTCGTCGGCGCCGACGCCCGGCGGCATGCTTCCATACTGCTGCATGTAGGCCTGCACCAGCTGATTCTCGCGCTGGCTGAAGAATGGCGCGTCCTCGAAGACGAAGAACTTGGCGATATCCGCCTTGTCCAGCATCGCTTCGAGGCCTTCGCGCAGGTTCTCGACGCCCTTGATCAGGAGCACTTTCTTGTCGGCATCGAGCAGCTGGAACACGCTGGCGTCCGTCGGCACACCGGCAACATTCTCGGCGTTGAATTCCAGCCAGGCTTCCGGCGGCAGCACCATGTCCTCGATCTTCGCCGCAAGATTGCACTTGAGGCAGCGCAAGGCCTCGGCGCGGGCTGTCGCTTCATCAAAGCCGAGTTCGACCTCGTCCCAGTTGTTGCGCTTGGCCGGGTCGATGAAGATCGGATGCATGCGCTTGCGGGTGTTGAAGCCCTCTTCGCGGCCGATATGCGGATCGGTGTCCCAGTCCGGCAGCAGGTTTTCCTCGATGTCGCCGTCGCCGCCAAGGTAAGCATCCATCGCCGCGGCCGCCTTGCGGCCCTGGGCGACCGACTCGATCAGCGTCGAAGGTCCGAGCACACAGTCGCCGCCGGCATAGACGCCGGGCCGGCTGGTGAGCATGCTGTCCTCGCGCACCTGCACGCGGCCGTTCTTCGAAACTTGCACGCTGTAGGCGGGAAATTCCTCGGGCCGCTGGCCGATGGCGCCGATGACCAGATCGACGTCCTCGGTGAATTCGCTGCCCGCAATCTCCATCGGGCGGCGGCGCCCCGACGCGTCGGGCTCGCCGAGCGCCATCTTGATGTAGGTGATCTTCAGGCGCGACGTGCCGCTGTCGTTGAGCTCGATCTTCTTCGGCGCCAGCAGGAATCGCAGGTTGACCTTTTCCTCGATGCAGCCCTGGACCTCGTCGTCGCGCGCCGGCATTTCCTCGCGGGTGCGGCGATACACCATATCCACCACCTCGGCGCCGAGGCGCCGCGCCGAACGCGCGTTGTCGGTCGCGACGTTGCCGCCGCCAATCACCGCGACGCGCTTGCCGATCACGATCGCCGTTTCGCCATCGCCGACCTTGCCCAGGGTCACCGCACGCAGGAAGGTCGGGCTGTCGATCACGTTGGGCAGCGTGTCTCCCGGGATGCCGAGCGCGTCGCCGTTCTGCGCGCCGATGCCGAGGAACGCCGTGTCGAAACCCTGAGCCAGCAGGTCGTCGATGCTTTCGATGCGCGTATTAAACTTAAATTCCACGCCCAGCTTTTCCACTTCGGCCACTTCCTGGTCGATCACTTCCAGCGGCACGCGGTACGACGGAATGCCGTAGCGCGCCATGCCGCCGGCGGCGGGCAAGGCGTCGAACACCGTGACCGCGTGGCCCTTCTTGGCCAGGTAATAGGCTGCAGTCAGCCCTCCCGGCCCGGCTCCGACCACCGCGGCCTTCTTGCCGGACGGCGGTAACTGCTTCGAATGCTTGCGCCACAGACCGGTATCGTTGTCGGCGGCGATCCGCTTCAGGCTGCGGATCGACAAGGGGTCGTCGAGATCCTTGCGCCGGCAGGCCGACTCGCACGGGCTGAAGCAGGCGCGGCCGAGAATGCCGGGGAAGGGCAGCTTTTCCCGCACCACCGCGACGGCCTCGCCGTACATGCCGAGGCCCACCAGCTGCACGTAGCGCGGCACGTCGATGCCAGCCGGACAGGTCGCCTTGCACGGCACCTGGGTTTCTTCCTTGCGCGCCACGTCCAGCGTACGGTCCATCAGGGCGCCGGTCGGGCAGACCGTCACGCAGGCGCTGCAGAACTTGCAGCCCGATTCGAGCAGCGTCGCCGCGATGGTGCCGACCCAGGTTCGGCCATCCGTGTTCTTGACCTCGAGGCAGCCGACACCACGCACCTCGTTGCAGGCCACGAGGCAGCGCCGGCAGTCGATGCACAGGTTGTAGTCGCGATCGTAGAAAGGTTCGTCCTTGATCACCGGCAGCTGGACGTGCTTGTAGTTGGGCGTGGTCGGTGGAATGCCGACGTAATCGGACACCTTGCGCAATTCGCAATTATTGAAGATGGAACAGCAGCGCTGCTCGACCGGGTTGCCGAAGGAACAGGTGGTGCGGCTGCAGCCTTCGCGCTGGGGACAGGTCAGGCAGACATGCGGATGCGTGCCCAGGGTCTTGGCGATGC
This sequence comes from Sulfuritalea sp., assembly GCA_041648855.1. GTDB lineage: Bacteria > Pseudomonadota > Gammaproteobacteria > Burkholderiales > Rhodocyclaceae > Sulfuritalea. Next base: position 10,965 of record JBAZOF010000057.1, read on the forward strand.
GTTCCTTGCGCAGCTTGTCGATTGCGGGAGACGTGGTGCTGACGACCATTCCCGCCTCGACCGGAACCGAGCAGGAGGTGCGCATGCCGGTGGTGCCGGCGATATCTACCACGCAAAGATTGCAGCCGCTATTGCTGTCCGGGCCGCCGCCGCGCTGCGAACTTGGCGGCAGATCGGGGTGGGCACAGAGCGCCGGGATGTAGATGCCGGCGGCACTCGCGGCGGAGAGCAGCGAAACCCCCTCCGGCGCCTCGACCTCCTTGCCATCGATGGTGAGCTTGACCTTGACGCCCGCATCCGCAGCGAAACCCGCTGCACCGGGCGCCTGCCTGGTCTTGTACCACCTGATCCCGGACGTCTGTACGGCCTGCATGGTGTTCCTCCTCGATGCGTCTTCCTGCTATCTGCACGGCCTCGCGGGGCCACGCAATTCTTGTCACTTGCTGCGACTATGCCTGCTTGTAGGGCGCGTAATACGCGCCTCGACAGGCCCCTGCTCTCACTGCTGCAAGAAAACTCGTCATGTCGTGCACCGGCTCCAGAAACTCGGTAGCACAGCGGCCCACCGCGACCACCTTGTGGCAATCGCTGCCCCCCAGCGTCGGCAGCCCCAGATGCTGCGAAGCGTGGATGGCCAGATCGTTGTCGCTGTCGATGTTGCCTCCGTTGTGCGACTCCACCGCGGCGATGCCTTCCAGGTCCAGCAAGCCTTCGAGCAAACCGGAGAACCCCATGTCGCGAAAGGGGTGAGCCGGAGCGCAGATTCCGCCGAGGGAATTTATGCGCTCGATCACCTCGTTCAGCGGCAGATAGCTGTCGCGCCCCCAAACGTTCCAGCCGTCGTCCGTTATGCCATAGGCCAGCAGATGACCGCGGTCGGTGGCAATTTCCACTCCGCGCAGTACCAGCAACCCCTCCTCGCGGCCGATGCGCTCGACCGGCTCGGACGCGTCGTAGGAATAGTGCTCGGTGATGCAGACACCGTCCAGGCCCAAGGCCTTCGCGCGCCGGATCAGGTCGAGCGGCTCAAGCCAGTTGTCATACGAATGCTTCGTATGACAGTGGGTATCGATCCACATGACCTGGTGCGGCCCTTTTGGAACTCAGGGCAGCACGTACTCGAGATTGACGCGCTTGGACGGCACGAACTTGTTGGCCTTGAAGAACTTCTCCAGCGCGAAGTCGTCCCAGTTCACCAGCGTGTAAACCTTCTTCACCCCGGCGGCCTTCATGTTCATCATGAACTGGTCGAGCATCTCGGCGGCAACGCCGAAATTGCGGAAATCGGGATGGACGCCCAGCGTGTCGATCGTCGCCGTGGCGTCGGCAATGCCGAATTCGCCGAAGAAGACGTAACCCATGACGAAGCCGACCACCTTGCCGTCGATTTCACAAACGATCGACGTATTGATGTTGGCGGCCCGGTTCAGGATCCCGGCAATCTTGCGCTCGTAGTACTCGCGCCGCGGCTCGCCGGACGCGAAGGCGTCGATGGCGACGATGGCATCCAGGTCGCTCTGGCGCAGGACGCGCATTACTCGTTTCTGATCAGGCATTTCATTCCTCCTTGTGTAGTCGGCAGCGCCACGGGCGCTCCCAATCCTTAGAACAGTTCGTCTTCGCCGGCCGGCTCGCTGCGCTTGCGCACATAGACCGTGCCATACATGAAGCCCATTTCCTGACCGGCGTCGAAGCAGGTATTGCAGCCGTCGCCTTCCGTCTTGAACTCCTCGACATGGACCTCGAAGCCCATTGCCTTGTAGTTCTGCACGATCTCGGAAAGGCGCGGCTCGCCGATGACGGTCTGACGTATCCAGCCATCCTTGAGCAGTTGGTCCTCGGGACTGATGACCTTCGCCTGGGCGATCGGGATGACACGTCGTGTCTCTGCCATGGGAATCACCTCGCTCACCACGAATGCTTGATCGCACCCGGCGTACAGGCCGTGATGCAGGGCAGGCTGGCATAGCCGCCGGACGGCTTGCAGTCGGCGCAGTCGTAGGCCAGGGTGCGACAGTTGGGCTTCTTGATCCAGGCCACTTCGTCGTCGTAGTCGTCGGTGATGATTTCGAACATCTGCTTCGGGCAAGCAGTCAGACAGGCCCGCTCCGCCGCGCAGCCAATGCACTTGTCGGTGTCGATACTGATGTAGTACTCACCGGAACCGTCCTTGTAACCGTAGTTGGCGATCATGTCTTGCTCCTTCTGGTCAGGGCGCCGCGGAAAGCTGTCAGGCCGCCGCTTTCTTCGACATCAGCGTGTAGCCGAACAGCGCAGCCCCGAGGGCGCCGGCGATCTGGCTGTCGACCTTGGTCTCCATGGCCTTGATGCCCAGCAGCTTCTCGATGCGTTTGACCACGCCCGGGTTCTTGGCGATGCCGCCGGTGATGAAGAAGCCTTCTTCGACCCCGATCCGCTCCAAGAGGCTGACGACCCGCTCGGCCATGGCCTGGCAGTAGGCGGCGATCACCTTGTTCTTGGTGTAGCCGGCTTTCAGCAGGCCCAGCGCCTCGGACTTGGCGAACACTACGCAGACGGACGACACGGCGGCCGGTTCGACATCGACGTCGAAGGACCGGGGGCCGAGTTCAGCAATCGGAATCTGCATCAGGTCGGAGATCACTTCCATGCCGCGCCCGGTGCCGGCGGCGCACTTGTCGTTCATCAGGAAGTTGGTGACCTTGCCCTTTTCGTCGCAGTGGATGGCCTTGCAGTCCTGGCCGCCCATGTCGAGGATGGTG